>CABQCN010000306.1 GCA_902462635.1 uncultured Oscillospiraceae bacterium | reverse complement strand
TCCGGATTCCGGCGGAAGAATGCCGCGCTGAGGATTTCTTCCGGCGCGCACCCTCCGAACTCCGCCGCATACAATCCGTCTGCGCTGCGGAAATCCGGAATGCCGCTTTCCGTGGAGACGCCTGCGCCGCCGAAAAAAACAATATTTTTATGATCTGCCACCGCTTTTGTCAATTGTTCATACATAGCCATAGCCGAAATCCACCGTCAGAATATAATGTTCGTCGTCACGGCTATAGGAGGCCGTGCCCGTTTCACAGCCCGCATCCGCCAGAATCTCGAAAATTTCCCTTTCGCCAAAAAGCTCTTTGATCGCAAGATCCATGGCTTCCGCTTCCGCGAATTTAAGATAGGCCATTTTCTGCGCAGCCGACGCGGCTGTTTTTATAATTTCGGCGGCCGCGCGCAGCGTGTATGTTTCCAGATACGCATTATGATAAATAAAATAATTATATTTCACAGCCGTACATCCCGGGATTGCAATGTTCTGCTCGCCGTCAATGATATGGGTTTTGAGCAGTTCTTTTTCGGTAATACAAAAATAATTGTAAAAAATTTCTCCTTTATCGTCAAAAGCCGCATCGTCTACGATGGAAACGGGATCGTCCCAGGTGACGTCGACATAATAGCAATCCCCATCCAGTACAACGATATTCCAGATATGGGATTCTCCATCTTTTTTATGCCCCGTGACGGTAGTGCAGCGGATTCCCGCAGCCTCTGCCAGATATTGGAACGCTTTCGCATAGCCGCCGCACAGCGCCCATTTGTTGATTAACACACCGTATGCGGTCGTGCTTTCCAAGCTGCGTGCGGAGGGAGTTTCGGTATCGATATCCGTATACGCCTCCGTATCGTATCTCGTAGTACTTACGATATAATCATGAATGTACAGAAGTTTTTCATAATCCGATGGCATCGCCTCTACCGCCTGCAGGATTTCATCCCGTACGCGTTCCACGCGTTCCTTGCACGCATCAATCTCATCCCGCGGTATCGCATAAAACGGTTCCAGCACTTTCTTTCTATCAAACAGACTCGTAGCCGTTTTCAATAAATAAGCGTCGCGCAGCCAGAAATATTCGGGATGATCGATTAAGACATAAAAATAAACTTTTACGATGGTTTCGTCACTGTATTCGTCGAGTCCCACGGAAATTTTATCGGCGTAATTTTGGAGTTGGAGGTCGATTTCGTCGTATAGTAAGGTTTCCTGCGGATCAAGCTGCGCCTTTGCGATCCCTGTATCGTCTTCGACGCGGAAAACGACTTTTGCTTTCGGATCCGCTCGATATTCCTCTCCCTGCAGCAGCGCGCAGGCGGCGGCCTGAAGCGAAAGTACAACTGTCAATATCCAAACGAGCCATATTTTTTTTAACTTTACCTGTTTGTACACCATACCCGAATCCCTGTTTCCGTCTCTGGATTTTATTGTTTGCTTATGATATCATAAATCAGTAAATATAAAAAGGCCACTGTGCAAGGGAGACTAAATTTCATGGAAAATTTCGAAACTCATAAAAAACTCAAAACGGACGGCAAGACTGCGGATCTTGTCCGGATCGCATTCTTTGCCGTACTGATCGCCGTCTGTTCCTGGATCACGATTCCGGCGCAGATTCCTTTTACGCTGCAGACTCTTGCGATTTTTACGGCGCTCGGGATACTGGGCGGGAAAAGAGGAACGATTGCGATCGCAGTCTATATTCTGCTCGGCGCCGCGGGACTGCCGGTTTTTTCGAATTTTCAGGGTGGAATCGGCGTATTGGCGAACGCGACGGGCGGTTATATCCTCGGATTTCTCCTGACGGGACTGGCTTACTGGGGCATCACCGCCGCGTTTCGTAAGATCTGCCGGACCAGGCGTTCCGAAACCGTTGTCCAAACTGCGGCCATGCTTCTCGGCAATCTGGTTTGCTACGCAGCGGGCACGGCGCACTTTATCATGATTTATGCGAAAAATTCCGGCGGAATCGGCATCGGCGCCGCACTTTCGCTTTGCGTAGTTCCATTTATTCTGCCTGATTTGATTAAAATCGCGATGGCATTGTTTATTACCAGGTTTTCAAGCTTATCTCGCCGCTTTGGAGCAGATCGCGTTTCCCGGCGCCAAGATCGATGAGCAGCGCGCCGCTGCCGTCAATATCGATGGCACGGCCTTTTTTCAGGACGCCGCCGCGTTCGTAGGTGACTTCTTTTCCGATTACAACAGATCGTTTTTTATATTCGTCCAGATATCGCAGACCGTTTTCCGGAATGCGCAGTACGTGCGCAAGAATGGCCGCCGGAAGCGTATCTGCACTGCCCTGCGCCGCTGCGCCGAGGGAACCGGCTTTTCCGTCTAATTCCGCCGGGAAACATTCCGTCGATACGTTGACGCCGATCCCGATTATCGCGCAGCGCTTCTCTCCGTTCAAAACGGATTCCGTTAAAATACCGCATACTTTGCGCGTACCGACATAAAGGTCGTTGACCCATTTGATTCCGGTTTCGATCCCCGTTTGCTCCCGTATTGCGTCCGCTACGGCAACGCTCGTCCGAATCGTGAGCAGTGCGGCGTCGTTTGCGTCCTGGGGAAAATCCGTGACGATACTCATATAGATTCCGGTGCGCGCCGGAGAATAAAATGTTTTTCCCTGCCGTCCGCGCCCGGCAGTCTGCCTTTCCGCAATGACGACGGCGGGCACAGAGAACGCGCCGCTTTGCACAAGCCGCCTGGCTTCGTGATTGGTCGA
>CABQCN010000305.1 GCA_902462635.1 uncultured Oscillospiraceae bacterium | reverse complement strand
GGCGGGATCACTTATAAGAAGACCACCGGGCGCAACGATATTACGGAGGCGAAGGTATGCAACGACGAAAATAATATTTATTTCTTCGTCAAGACGGCCGCTCCGATGACTGCGCCGGCCGGCAATGACTGGATGAACCTTTACATCGCGACCGGAAACCGCGCGCATCCTACTTGGAACGGATACGATTTTATGCTGAACCGGATTACCCCGGCGGAGACCGCGGTACTGGAACGCTACACCGCATCCGATGCGTTTTCCTGGAGCAAAGCCGCCGATGTGGCGTATTCCGTCTCCGGCGATCTGATGATGGTTGCCGTTCCGAAAGCGGCGCTTGGCATTACCAGTTCCGATTTCACGATACAATTTAAATGGAGCGATCATTGCACGAGCGGAGATGTGTACTCGTTTTACACCGATGGCGATGCCGCGCCGCTTGGCCGCATGAATTATGTGTATGCAGCAGGAAATGGCTGATCCCATTTCACCAGCGCCCCATTTTTACGGAGAAGATTTTTCAGTCTTCTCCGTTTTTTTTTTTTTTGAATCTTCCTTTTTTAGGATCTATAAAAAGCGATATTCCAGGGAATACTTGACTTGGTTTCCTCTATTTGCGTTCGGAAAGGATGGCAACTATGTTTGAAAAAGTCAAAAGAATTTTCAAAAAAAAAGAAAACAGCGGGGATTCTACCCCGGCTGATAAAATAAATACCGCGATCTCCGCATCTCTGCAGGAGAATATCCGATTGTTCGACGAATTGTTTACGGATGTCGATATCATGCTTTCCCGGCAGTTTGAAAATGCAGCGCATCCCGAAGCCAAGTTCTGTATCTATTACAGCGATGGCGTTACCGACGCCGCGCTGATTAACGAGCATATCATAAAACCGCTCATTCTGCGCGATAACATTGCGTCCGGTTCGGATTTGTTCGAGCAGGTCAAAGCGCATGTCGTGCAGATAAACGATGTGCAGGAATGTTCCGCGGTCGCTGAAATCATCCATGCGATTACTTACGGAGACACCGTATTATTTGTAGAGGGCAGCAAGAAAGCGCTTCTGCTCAACAGTAAAAAGTTTTCTTTGCGTTCTTCCACGGAACCGGAAGGGGAACGCGTGCTGAGCGGGCCGCGGGAAGGGTTTACGGAAGGGATCATGAACAACTTATCCATGATCCGGCGCAGGCTGCGTACGCAGGAACTGAAAATCAAATTTTTAACGTTAGGGCGGTTGACCAGGACAACGGTCTGCGTCACCTATATCGACCGTGTGGTAAATAAAAACATTTTGAAAGAGTTGTACCGGCGCCTGGAAAAAATCGATATCGACGGCATTCTGGACCCGAACTATATCGCGGAATTTATCGGAGAACAATCCGTACTGGGATTCAATGCGCTTGGATCGACGGAACGTCCCGACGTAGCCGTTTCCAGGATGCTGGAGGGACGGATCGCGGTATTGGTAGACGGATCTCCTGTCGTATTGACGGCGCCCTATCTATTCATAGAGAATTTTCAAAGCAATGAAGACTATTATATGCCGCCGGTCTATGCGAGCTTTTCCCGGTTGATCAGAATCTTCTGTTTTATCCTTACGGTTTCCGTACCGGCAATTTATGTTTCCGTTGTCGCGTACCATCATGAAATTTTGCCGTCGTCTTTTATGATCAGCCTTGCCGGTGCGCGGGCGAAAGTACCGCTGCCTGCGGCGCTGGAATGCTTTATCATGCTGCTGCTGTTCGATATCCTGCGGGAAACGGGAATCCGTATGCCGAATCATATCGGTCCGGCAATGAGTATTGTCGGCGCCCTGGTGATCGGGCAGTCCGCGGTCGAAGCAAATCTGGTCGCGGCTCCGATGGTAATCGTAGTGGCGTTTACGGGGATTACGAACCTTATGGTATCCCGTTTGACGGCAACGACGTTCATTAGCCGCTATTTTTGCCTGATTTTAGCGAGTGTGCTTGGTCTCACCGGTTTGATGGTCAGTATTTCCAGCATATTGATCCATATCCTTAGCATGGAAACGCTTGGGATTCCATCCGTTTTACCGGTAAAACATTTGGGCAGCCAGGAGGTAAAAGACACGTTTATACGCGCGCCCTGGCCCAATATGATAAAACGGCTCTGGCCCATATCGCCAAACCGGAACCGGCAAAAGAAGGTGTCGCCTTGAAAGCGCATCTCTGCAGAATTTTTGCATCGGTTATTTTACTCTGCTCCTGTGTTCTGTGCGGAGGCTGCTGGGATTACAGGGGACTGAACCAGCTGACGATCGTAGCGGGATTTGCACTGGACGAGGCTCCCGACGGCAGATTTTTGCTGTCCTTGGAAATTATCAGCGCCGATTCCGCGGGAAACGATTCCGCCGAGTCAAAGCTCATTCAATCCGAAGGCGACACCATTGCAGACGCGGTGTATAACCTTGGCACACAATTTTATAACAACGTTTATTTCGGAAATGCCGACGTACTTGTTTTAAGCAACAAATTGATTGAAAAAATAGGACTTTATGATTTGATCGATTCTCTGCTGCGGGACAACGGCATGCGGGATAATCTGATTGTTTTGGTATCCGGAGAAGAAACCGCATACGAGCTGATTACGCCGACAGAAGATAGCACCGTAATATCGTTTGACATCAATAATAAAATTTTAAATAATAAAAAAGCGGTGACAGTGACGCGGCCGAAAGAATTATATCAAATTTATGGCATCCTGTCCCGGCAGGTATCCGATCT
>CABQCN010000304.1 GCA_902462635.1 uncultured Oscillospiraceae bacterium | reverse complement strand
TGTTCGCCGGCAGGGACTACGATAGAAGCGGTCGTGTCGCTGGAACGCAGCGGATTGCGCAGCGCGGTCTTGGATGCGATGGAGGCCTGCGAGAAAAAGGCTGAGGGCAGAACCTGATGAAAAAAGTGATCATTTATACGGACGGCGCCTGTTCGGGGAATCCCGGTCCGGGCGGGTACGCCGCCATCCTGATGTGCGACGGCGCGCAGAAAGAGATTTCCGGCGGAGAGCAGGAAACGACGAATAATCGTATGGAACTGCGCGGGCCGATCGAAGCGCTGAAATTATTGAAAGAAAAATGCGATGTGGAAATTTATTCCGACAGCGCATATGTTGTGGATTCTTTTGAGAAGGGCTGGGTCTATTCTTGGAAGAAAAACGGCTGGAAGCGCAAAGACGGACCGCTCAAGAATTCGGAACTGATCCGCGAGTTATATGATTTATGCATGTTTCACAACGTAAAATGGATCAAAGTAAAGGGACACGCCGATAACGCTTTCAACAACCGGTGCGACGCGCTTGCGGTGGCGGCTGCGGCCTCTTATAAACAGCAGGCGGAGCCGCTTGCCGCGGCAGAGGCGGTACGGGACCGGGAATATCACGGGGAATTGGCCGAAAGAATCGCAAAAACGGAAACGGTTTTCGACGGCAGGGTGTTCCGCGTGGAATTGTCGGAAGTGCTGCTTCCTGACGGAAAAACGGCGGCGCGCGAAATCATACGTCATAACGGCGGCGCGGCGATCGCTGCGCTCGACGCGCAGGGAAATCTTTTACTCGTAAAACAATATCGCATCGCCGCGGGGGCGGAGCTTCTGGAAATTCCTGCCGGAAAGCTGGAGCCGGGCGAAGATCCGCTTGCTTGCGCGATGCGCGAATTGGAAGAAGAAACGGGGTATAAAGCGGGATCTATGACACTGCTGTTTTCCCTGTATCCGACGCCCGGATATTGTTCGGAACAGCTGCACATTTATTATGCGCAGGAGCTGTCCGCCGGTCATATCCATCGGGATGAGGAGGAGTTTCTCCATGTCGTGAAGCTTCCTTATGAAATCGCTTATAAAATGGCATTGAACGGACAGATCCGCGATGCAAAGACGATTGCCGGTATCCTGGCGATCCGGGACAGGGTCTGAACCCGGACGGGTAGCTTGCTATGTACTGCGCCTGCCTCGCAGTCCAGAGAAAGCGGGGCAGACGTTTTCATCATTTGGAATTTTTCTTGTTATAGGTGTTTCCGGTATATTGCTCAAAAACTTTCTGCGTAATTCTACCGCCTATCGAACCGTTTTCTCTTGCAGTTTTATCACCGTTGTAACCGTGATTGAGCTGAACGCCCATTTCGTTTGCAACTTCGTACTTCATCTGATCGAACGCACTGCTTTTCTTAGACATAAAAATTCACCACACTTAAAATAATTGCCTTTTATATCGGCATTCATAATATTCGCAGCGCGGCGGATAACTATACAGGCAAAATTTAACAAGCGATCATAAAAACAGCGAGAACAATTTGGCGAAAATCCAATTTGTTCCTTCTAAAGCCGCGCCGGCCGGCACGGATACGATACTGTATAAACCTGGCACAAAATTCAAAAGGAGAATGAAAACGATGAAGATATACATACTGTATTTTTCTACTTTATAAAGCGCGGAATAATATTTATAGGGAAGAAAATTTGCGATCAGGCGATATCCGTCGAAACCGGGAAGCGGCAGCAGGAAGAAGACCGCCAGAAACATGGAAACGGATGCGGTTTGCGCCAAAATACAAAGAAAAGCATTATAAAGCACGCCGGCTGTCCCGGCAGCCGCGACGGCAGACTGCAGTGTCGCATAGCCGGTTCCGTAATAGAGCACCGGGTGTATTTCCACTGCAAGATGGAGTTTGATTCCGATAAACCAAAATAAATAAAGCGCAAAGGTAGAAAGAAACATGAGAACGACACCGCTCAAGGGCGCAGAAAGGATCTGAATGGCGTTGTCGCGTTTGATATTCTTATAATTTCTGGAATTGGTGGGAACGGGATTGCTGAACCCGAATCCGAACACGATCAAAAATATGAAACCGATCGGATTGATATGCTTTTTGGGGTTCATCGTCAGATATCCGTTCATATAAGCCGTATTGTCTCCTAATTTCATTGCCGTCCAGGCTTCGCAAAACCCCCGGAAGCAAAGAAACAAGACAAAACCGGGAATTCCGAGGAGCTGGTTAACAATATATTCGATGGACATGCCAAAAGCAGATAAAGACATAAAGAACCTCACCAATAAATCCTTATTAATAAAATAACAGAATGCAGTATAGCATTATCCCTTTGAAAAAGCAAATCGCCTTCGCAAAAAGCGGATGAAATTTTTCGGGAATCGTGATATACTGAACCGGTATCGATTATTACCGCAGGAGGGCTTCCGGAATTGTCCGAAGAACAGAAATCAGAAATCAATATCAAATTGGATGTATTCGAAGGCCCCTTCGATTTGCTTCTTACGCTTCTGGAGCGGAATAAGCTCGAAATTACCGATATTCCGATCAGTCTGATTGCAGATCAATATTTGGATGTACTCCGAGAAAATTTTGACATGGAAATTGCTTCCGAGTTTCTGGTTACGGCTAGCTGGCTGCTGCACTTAAAATCCAAAAAGCTTCTGCCGAAGCCGGAAAAGGAAGAAGAGGAGATCACGGAGGAAGAACTGATCCGTCGTTTGACGCAATATAAAAAATACCGGGATGTGACGCCGGAAATCACGGAG
>CABQCN010000303.1 GCA_902462635.1 uncultured Oscillospiraceae bacterium | reverse complement strand
TTATATATTGACATTTAAAAGGAAAGGGATTATAGTAGGAATCAAGCAGAAAGGAAGTGGAGGCATGAGAAAGGTCATCAGCCGTTGTCCGGTATGCGATAACGAACTGACCATCGTAAAAATGAAATGTGATTCCTGCGATACGGTGATTGAAAATCAGTTCCGGCTCAGCAAATTCGATTATCTCTCGGATGAGGAATTATATTTTACGGAAACGTTTATCCGCTGCCGGGGGAATATTAAAGAAGTGGAGAAAGAACTTGGCATCTCCTATCCTACGGTCCGTTCCAAACTGGACGCGGTGATCAAAAAACTTGGCTACGAAATGGGAGGCGGCGAACAGGCGCGGAAAGAAGAAATTCTGAAAGCGCTGGAGAACGGAGAAATCACGGCCGAACAGGCGATCGCGCAGCTGAAATAACAATCGGAAAGAAGGAGAAGGATATGGATGAGAAATTGAGAATTTTAAAAATGGTGGAAGATGGCACGATTACGGCGGAGCAGGGGGCGGAGCTGATGGCAGCTTGGAACATGGATGCCCCGGCGCGGCAGAATGAAATCATGAGAACCGGCTATGATCAGAAATTGTTCCGGGTGATCGTAGACAGCACTGCCGGAGACAAAGTACGAGTCCAGTTCCCGATTGGGGCCATCAAAAAGATCCTGAAAGCGACGGGAAAGCTTCCCATCCCGGAGAAGGATTTAGAGGGCGTGAATCTATCCGAGATGATGGACGCCGTTTCCGAATGTCTGGAGAACCAGATGGAAGGCGATTTTGTCAATGTGGAGGCGGCCGACGGAACGACCGTACGGATCTTTGTCGATTGATAAAGGATAAAACGATGAAAGTAAAAATCAGAACAAAGGATTTTCGCTTTTTCCTGCCTGTGCCGGCTTCCCTGATCGGCTTTGCCGTAAAACTGATTCCGGACAAAGCCTGCGAGAAAATGCGGGCAAGTACGCCGGCGCCTTACTGCTGCCTGATTACGAAAGAAAATATCAGGAGAACCGCGAAGGAATGCCTTGATGTTTTAAAAGAACATAAGGGCCTGGAAATCATACATGTGGAAGCGGAAGACGGTACGTTCGTCTCGGTGAAATTATAAGGGAAAGAATCGAAAGAAAATAAAAAGCGATCGGGCGGGAGGATGCGGAGAAACGCATCTGCCCGCCCGGTTTTGCCGATTCGCTTCAAGGCAGATAGCTGCTGCTGGAATCGCAATACGCGCAGCGGTAAACGCGACGCTCCGGATCGGTCAGACGGAAGATTTGGTCGAGTTCCTGCTCTGTCGACGTGATGCAGCGGGGATTTTTGCATTTTACGATATTGACGATCCGCTCGGGCAGGGAAAGATGCTCCTTGGCAACTTTTTCGCCGTCCCGGATGATGTTGACCGTAATATTTTCGTCAAAATACCCGAGCACATCGAGATTGACGTCGATGGGGGAATCGATTTTGATGATATCTTTCCGCCCCATCTTCCGGCTTTTCACATTCTTGATGATGGCGACGCAGCAGTCGAGTTCGTCGAGCCGCAGATACCGGTACAGAATCATCGCGTTCCCGGCCTTGATATGGTCGAGCACGATTCCGTTTTCAATTTTATCTATTACCATAATGAACCTCCTGAAATCACGGCGTAAGGCCGAGCAGCATCATGATGAGTGCCATACGCATATATTTGCCGTTCTCTACCTGCTTAAAATAGCAGGCGCGCGGGTCGCCGTCGATACTGCGTGAAATTTCGTTCACGCGCGGCAGAGGATGAAGGATACACAAGTCTTTCTTTGCGGCCGCAAGCTTATCGGGCGTCAGGATATAATAGTCGCGCAGGCGGATATAGTCGGCTTCGTTGAAAAAGCGTTCGCCCTGCACCCTTGTCATATAAAGAATGTCGAGTTCCGGCATAACGCTTTCCATCGTATACGTTTCTTCGTAGGGCATATGATTTTTTTCAAGGATATCCGTTTTGAGATACTGCGGGATCTTCAGTTCTTCCGGCGATATGAATACCAGGCGGATGCCGGTATAACGCGACAATGCGTTGACCAGCGAATGTACGGTGCGCCCGAATTTCAGGTCTCCGCAGAATCCGACCGTGATGTCGCAGAAGCGGCCTTTCTCCCGGTGAATCGTAAGCAGATCGGCCAGCGTCTGTGTCGGGTGATTGTGTCCGCCGTCCCCCGCGTTGATGATCGGCACCCCGGAAACGGCGGAGGCGGCGATCGGCGCGCCTTCTTTGGGATGGCGCATAGCAATGATATCCGCATAATAACTGACGACTTTTACCGTATCGGAAACGGATTCGCCTTTGGAGGAAGAACTGCTTGCGGCGGAAGAAAAGCCGATCACGGATCCGCCGAGCTCCAGCATCGCCGCTTCGAAACTGAGGCGTGTCCGCGTGCTCGGTTCGAAAAACAACGTGGCAAGCTTTTTGCGTTTACAGACGTCCTGATAGGCGGCGCCGTCTTTTATAATATCTTCTGCGACAGCGATCAGACGGTCGATTTCCGCCACGGAAAGATCGGTGATATCCAAAACATGCTTCATGTTACATCCTCCCTTTGATCCAGGTTTCGTCGGAGGGGTTGTCCCGGAATGCAATCAGGCGGGGGATATCGCTTTCCGCAATATATCCGGCGGCGGCCGCCGCCGCAACGACTGTATCGAAATCGGTCAGGCTGACGTTACGCAAATCTGCCGCGGCGAGTCTGTCCAGTCCTTTTTTCATGCCGTATGTGAAAATGCTGACGATA
>CABQCN010000302.1 GCA_902462635.1 uncultured Oscillospiraceae bacterium | reverse complement strand
GCAACCCCGATCCCCATGAACAGCGTGGCGCTGAACAATTCGTTGACGCTCTGCATCACGGAGCTTTGCAAGTGAACGGCTCCCAGAAGCAAAATGCTGAAAGACATGTAACTCAAAAGCTTTGCGCCGGAGCCGAGACCGAGCATCACGTAAAGCGGTTCCCCATATACGCACATCGCGATCGAAAGCGGTACGGCGACAATATAGCAAAGCTTAAATGCATAATTCGCTTTCTGCTGCGTTTCTGCATACTTCTTCTGTGCATACAGCCCGGCGATTACAGGCAGCAGGCTGATGCAGAGCGAAGTGATCAGTGCGGTCGGTACGTTCAGGAGCTGGCGTGTGACGCCCATCATACCATGCAGTTTCCGGCTTTCATATTCACTCAGGCCCGCGGTCATCAGCCGTCCTTTCATAATGGAAACATCGATCATATTCCCGCCGTATTGTATCCCGGAATTAATGGTAATCGGGAGACTATAATATACTATAAGCTTCAGAAGATTTTTATTCGTCAATTTTCGTACGCCGCGCAGGTCCTCTCCCGCGTGCAGGACGCGCTGATCCTGCTGGTATTGTCTGTAATATTTTACAACGATGAGCAGCGCCGCCGCCGCGCCCGCCGCGGTGCCCATCGATGCGCCGGCGACCGCCCAGATAATGCCCTTGCTGCGGAGTCCCAATACCAATACGACCGAAACGGCCACATGTACGATTTGTTCCACGACTTGCGATACGGCCGTTGGCGTCATATTTTTCATGCCCTGCAAATATCCTCTGTACGCGGAAAGCAGGGAGCAGATCAGTACCGTAGGCGCCAGCGTCAGGATTCCCATCCAGCTGTCTTCATTATTCATATAGCGCGCGATCGGTTTGGCAAATACCGCCATGATCACCGAAAGCGCGACGCCCAGTAAAATCATCAGGGAACGCGCCATTTGGAACGCTTGTTTTGCCTGCCTCCTGTTTCCCGTAGAAGTCAGTTCCGTTACCAGCTTGGAAATCGCAACCGGAAGCCCGGCCGTCGTAAGTACGTATACGAACGCAAACACCTGATTGGCTGAGTAGTATACGCTGTACCCTGCTTCTCCTCCGAGGATCTTATTGAGAAACGGGATAAATAACAGGGAAATGACTTTTACCGCAATGTTCGCCGCAGACAATACTACGAAACCCTTTCCCATAGATTGTTCTCTTGTATTTAATGAAGACAATTTTTCCACCCCCGGATATTCTCACACATTCTATACTAATCTGAATAATTAAGCAAGACGAGCTTTGCCGTGGAAAAGGATTTGCCAGATCCGAAATGCGGTTGTATAATATCTGAATTAAAATAAAATGAATGGAAGGATTACCGTTATGGGCAAAAAAGTTGAGATTCTATCGGTGGGAACGGAGCTTTTAATGGGACAGATCGCCAATACGAACGCACAGTATATCTCCCGCAGACTGCCGGAAGTGGGGTTGGGGGTCTTTTACCACAGCGTCGTGGGCGACAATCCGGAGCGGCTCACGGAATGCCTGCTTCTTGCGCTTTCCAGGAGCGATATCGTCATCACGACAGGCGGGCTGGGACCGACGCAGGACGACCTTACAAAAGAAGTCGTCGCAAAAGCGCTCGGCTTGGAAATGAAACTGGATCGAAAAAGTGCCGAATATATTCAGAACTATTTCGCACAGACAGGTAAAACTATGGTGGAAAGCAATTTACGGCAGGCGTATTTTCCGGAAAACAGTATCATCCTCGATAATGAAGAGGGTACGGCGCCCGGCTGCATCCTCCGGAAAGACGGAAAGACCATCATCCTGCTCCCGGGGCCCCCGAAAGAACTGATTCCGATGTTCAATAAGCATATTATCAAATTCTTTAAAGACAGCAGCGAAACGCCGCTTTCCTCCAAATTTCTGAAGGTGGTAGGAATCGGAGAGTCTCTCGTGGAGAAGAAGCTCCTGTCCCTGGTAGATGGCCAGATCAATCCGACGATTGCGACGTACGCGAAAGATGGTATCGTCACGATTCGCGTCACAGCCCATGACGAGGGAGAAATCCCCGCCGCCCTGCTTGTTTCCGATACCTGCGGCAAAATATCCGCGATTCTTGGCGACGCTGTATACACGGAGGAAAACGAAGATCTTGAATACACCGTGTGGCGGCTTCTGAATCAAAATAATCTTACCTTTTCCTGCGTGGAATCCTGTACCGGCGGCATGCTTTCCGAACTGATGACAGCGGTCCCCGGAGCTTCCCAGGTTTTTAAATGCGCCGCCGTCACATACCGAACCGACTCCAAGACAGATCTGATCGGCGTCGATCCCGAGCTGATCGAAAGATACGGCGTCGTCAGCAAAGAGACGGCGCTTGCTATGGTTAAATGCATGGCGCTGCGCTCCGGTACGGACGTCACGGTATCCATCACGGGATACGCAGGGCCGCAGACCGGCGACGAGCCTGTCGGGAAAGTCTGTATCGGCGTATCGGCGCCCGGCTGCCAAAATGTGAAAGAATTTCATTTTACCGGCAACAGAGACAGAATCCGCGTACTCAGCGTCATCAACGCGCTGGATATGGTGCGGCGCGCGATTCTCCATCTTGAAATCAACGAATAAAAAAGCCGGATACTGGCAGATTTTTCATGGTATAAAAGCTTTCGTTTTTTAGAACAATATTCCTAATCGAAAGGAAGTGTTCTTTAGAATGAAAGCGATTATTATGGCAGGCGGCGAAGGAACGAGACTCAGGCCCATCACATGCAGG
>CABQCN010000301.1 GCA_902462635.1 uncultured Oscillospiraceae bacterium | reverse complement strand
GTGCGCCGGAATGGAATATTATTTTTATGAAAACGAAACGCCTCCGGAAGATATCGCCGGATATCTGTTTGGCTGTTTTCAGCAAATGAAGGCGGAAAATATCGGCCGGTGGGAGAAAATTCTCGCTTCGGAACTTCCCGCGCGGCTCGATTCACATCCCACGTTCCGTATGCGGATGGAAAATGCGGGAATTTCGGAATACCATACGGGGGCGGCGGAGTCGGATTCGGCTTTTACCGCGGAGCTGGAACGCCTCAAAATCCGTTACAACGAGATCGAACAGAACCTGTATGCAGCGGATTACGCGCAGCTGCGGCAGGAGCGGTATCTTGCGCGGCACAAAATTCTTTTCGAATATGAAAGTAAAAACGGCGCGGACGATACGTTTTGTCTGACGCGGCTTCCCGATACGGCCGCCGCCTATTACGGAATCGACACGGCGGAAGCTTTCCGTATCCTGGAAGTAATTTTAAAGCGCGACCCGGCGAATGCGTACGCATTGTTTTATAAAGGATCGTTTTTGCTGGACGGGGGAGAGGAAACCGGCGTATCGTACCTTTACGATGCAATCCGGGCAAACGATAATTTTACGGCCGCGGCGCTCGACAAAATCGGCAGTTTTGCTTTGAAATACGGAAAACAGGAGCTGCTCGCCGAATATCGGAAGCAGTGCGCGCACCTGCTGCAGGCCGCAGCAGACAAGAGCGCGCGAATCGGTACGGTGACAAAACGCGATAGGATCGTCAGCAACGATCTGCCGGAGGAATTATTCCGCGATGTGCTGGATTATATGAAAGAACACTCCCAAAACCTTATCGAAAAAATATATACGGCGAAGAAAATCGTCGATCAGGAATTGCATACCTATATTTATGTGCTCCGGTTCCGGGAATACGACGAAGCGGACGATGCGGAGAAAACGTGGGAGGTATACCGGGAAATTTTTTTATACCTCGATATGCTGGAAGAACAATTTACATTATACAGGGAGGATGAAAACCGGGGATACGCTGAAATATTACTGAAACGAATACCGGACTGCTGTGTGTTCGATGGATGAGGAGTGGTGTTTTGATATGATCAACGAAGAAACCCTAATGGGGCTTTCAAAGGAAGCATTGATCGAGCTGATTGAAATTTACGCTAAAAACTGGCTCGCGCTCGATGGCGTGTGGTTCCAGTCGGTGGAGCGGAAAAACGGAATGGAAGAAGCGATGTACCACGACACGGAGGCATGGAAACGTTTTACGGTCATTGAAGCCGGCCGAATCAAAACTTTTATGAACCTGCCGGACCGGTCCGGCACGGAGGGGCTTGCCCGCGCGCTGCAATTCCGGTTCTACGCGTGCCTCAATGAAAGCGAGATCGTGAAAGACGAGAAATCGCTGATATACCGCGTGACGGAATGCCGGGTGCAAACCGCGCGCCGGCGGAAGGGGATGCGCTTTCATCCCTGTAAAACGGTAGGGATCGAAGAGTACGCCGGGTTTGCGCGGGTGATCGACGACCGGTTCCGCTGTGAATGCCTCAGCTGCTACCCGGATGTCACGGATTCCGGCGTCTGCTGCGCTTGGCGCTTTACGCTAGGAGAATAACTTGCCGGTTCAAGGAACCGGCGGGTCTTGAAAGGACGGCGTCATGCGGCCCAACCAGGCAGACTTAAAAAATACAACATAGATGTTATTTAAATTCATAATATTTTATTGAAAAAAGATTACGTTTGCTGTATTATAACATCGTTTAATTTATAATTTCAGGAGGCAAAGATATGAAAAAGATTAAAAGGATCTTACTCGTTTCATGCGTTTTACTGACCATAGGCTGCATGACGCTCTTTACCGGCTGTAAAGACGACGGTACGGATGCGGGGACGGCAACGGCGACGGCAACGCCGAAAACAACGCCAACGGCAACCCCGGCGGCAAATACGCCGACGCCGACACCGACGGCGGAGGCGGCGACGGCAACGGCGACGGCCGGGACGACCGGAAAGAATTTGCTTGATTTTGCCATTGAAGACGATCCGCTGCTCCTTGGCGGCGATTCCTGGGCGCCGATCGAAGAAACCTGGGCCGGTCCGCTTCAGGAAGTCCGTGACGGCTGCGAATCTCCTGCGCAGCAGGAATTGATCGAAGAAACGCGCGCGGACGGAACGGAAGATATCTGCTATCATTTCTACTCCGAGGCCGAGGAGGGATTCCATATCATCGGCAATACGATGGGAATCACGGATCTTGTGGAAGCAAATAAGACGTATCAGCTGACGGTGTCGCTGAAATATACGGTTCCGAATCCCGGCGGGGAACGGGACAATATGGCGGTTGGCTGCAATGCAGGCGCAGCGCCTGCGACGAAGGTGCAGTCGAGCGAAGAATGGCAGACGGTGACGTATACGTTTACAGTGGGAGAAAACTTTGAAACGGTATACATCTATGTCGGGCCGGTCAACCATCCGCACGAGAGCATCGTAATCGGCGAAATTCAGGCAGGGTTCGATCTGCTGATCGACCATATTTCTCTGGTAGAAGTTCAATAACAAATTCTTGAGATCTGCTTCTCCGGAAGCAGATCGATTTTTATCTTTTGGAGGTTAAAATGAAACGTATCCATCAATTTACAATTATTTCCGTATTAGTCCTTACGGCATGCTGCCTGCTTTTGTTCGCAGGGTGCAAGGAAGACGATGCCGGCAAAGCGACCGCGTCGCCTTCGGCGGCAGGAACAACGACGCCGACGCCGGTGCCGACGGCCGCTACGCAGAAAC
>CABQCN010000300.1 GCA_902462635.1 uncultured Oscillospiraceae bacterium | reverse complement strand
ACGTAAACAGCGGAATCGGGAACGGGTGCTCGATCAATTTGGGATTGGCGGCGTATACGAAATCCACATCTGTAAAATTTTCATACACGTCGGCGTCTACCGCTGCCGCAAGCACGCCCCCCGTCACATCGGATCCGCCGCGGGAGAAGGTGACCACGTCTCCGGCTTCCGAATAGCCGAAAAAGCCCGGGAAGATCATAATCGTATCGCGATCCGCCAGCTTCGCGAGCAGCTCGTAGGATCTGGGCAGGATCTGGGCGTTCCCGAATTCGTTGCTCAGCAGCATCCCCGCTTCTTTCGGGTTGACATATTCCGCGTTTTCCCCGATACTTTGCAGATAACAGGCTACCAGCTTTGCGGAATTATCTTCGCCCGCCGCTTTCAGCAGATCTTCAAACATTTCGTAATTTCCCGCATCCGCATGCATTCTGGAAACGAGGTCGTTCTTGATCGTGCGGACGATTTCTTTGCCGAGATTCAGTTCTTCCGCGATTCCTGCGTACCGTTCCACGACTGCTTCCAAAGCAGGTTCGGCATCGCCTCCGTTTCGGCGCGTTTCGGCAAGGCGGATCAATAAATCCGTCACCTTCGTGTCGTCCTTATGGCGCTTTCCTGGAGCCGATACCACGACGATCCTTCTCTGGCTGTCGGACAATACGATACTGCATACTTTTTTGATCTGTTTGGCATCGGCAAGGGAACTGCCGCCGAATTTGATTACTTTCATAAAAACACCTCGTGATTCAACATTTAATCGGCGATCCGCATCGTGTATGCGATCCTGATATCCGCCTGTTCGCAGAGCGCAGCAAGCATTGTTCCGAGTTCGGTTTCGCTACAGCTGCCGGAAAGGAAGGCCGCGGTAGAATTGTCGGAAAGCGCATACCCAAGATATACGGCTTCTTTTCCGAATACGGAAGTGATATGGGATTTGAGTTCCTCATAATCCGTATCGTGGAACTGGGACTCGACACGGACATAGAAGCGTTCCTTCTCATTGGATTCTTTTACGATATCCGCTTCCCGGAATACGAAGCCGGGCAGATTCTGCCGCCCGGGCGCTTCCAAGATTTCGATAATGTCCCCGAGAATTGCGCTCGCCGTTGCAAATTTCCCGGCGCCCTGCCCGTAGAACAGAGAATCGCCCGTATAGGAACCGCGTACCAATACCGCGTTATAAACGGAATTTACGGCGGATAAAATATGGGTTTTCGAAACGAGTTTCGGTTCGACGCTGACGCGGATTCCTTCCTCTGTTTTTTTGCTGCCGGCAATGAGTTTGATCACATATCCCCCGGAAGCGGCAAGTTCATGGTCGGCATAGACTACGTCGCGGATCCCCGTGCATTTTACCTTTTGATAGTCTACAAAAGCATGATATGCGATGGAAGAGAGAATTGCGATTTTGCGCGCTGCATCGTGCCCATCTACGTCGGCGCTGGGGTCCGCTTCGGCATACCCTTTGGCCTGCGCGTCTTTTAATATATCCGCAAAAGACATCTTATCGAGGTACATGCCGGTCAGCATGTAGTTCGTCGTTCCGTTCAAAATCCCTTGGATTTCATGAATATCGTTCGCGGATAAGCAAAGATTCAAAGGACGGATGATCGGGATGCCGCCGCCTGCGCTCGCCTCATATAAAAAGCGCACGTTGTTTTCATATGCGAGTACCGTAAGTTCCCGGCCGTATGCCGCGACGACCGCTTTGTTGGAGGTCACGACGTGTTTCCCGGCGCGCAAGCCGTTCCTGCACAGTTCCGCTGCGCGATCCAATCCGCCCACGGTAACGACGAGAAGCCGGATGGTCTCGTCTTCCAAAACTTCTTTTTGTTCGCTGACGAGATAAGGCGCATAAGGCGTTCCGTCCATGTTTTTAATATCGAGTATTTTTGTAAGCTTTACTTCTTCGTTGAAACGCTTGCCGATTTCCTCCTGTTTCGCCAGCAGAATATCCGCAACTCCGGAGCCGACGACCCCGCACCCTAAAATCGCTATATGAAACATAAACAACCTCCCTGTTATCGTAAAAATGCATCTACGGCCGATTTCATGCCGGAAATGTCACATATTTTATCGTGCAGAACCGGTTTCCGGTCCAGATTCCGGAGCGGAGCGGGAATCTCCGTGCCCGCTTTTTGGGAAAGCTCCTCCAGTATTTCAAATTCGCTCTTTCCTGCTGCGGCTTCCGTTCCGAAAAGTGCCTCTGCTACTGTTTTATTGAATTTGAACGGGCTTGCAGTCGATACGGCAACGGTAGGGGACGTATCGCCCGTGGAGATTACGTATTTATCATAAACGTCGATTCCCACTGCAGTATGCGGATCGATCAGATAATGAAACTCCTGATAGACGTTTTGAATGGTTGCCCTGCATTCCGCCTGATTTGCGAAAGAAGACCAGAAGATCAGATTGATATTATTGATCGTTTTCTTATCGACGGAATAAACGCCGCTCACTTTGAGATCCTCCAGATCCGCGGTTACAGACGCCGCATCATTGCCGGAAACGTCATATAACAGGCGTTCCAGGTTTGAAGAAATCAGAATGTCCATAGCAGGAGAAATCGTCAGTAAGAAAGGACGCTTGCTGTTGTAAACGCCTGTGGCCATAAAATCGGATACCACGTTGTTGTCATTGGTAGCGCAAATGATTTTATGAACGGGAAGCCCCGTTTTGGCGGCATAGTAACACGCCAGGATATTTCCGAAATTGCCGGTGGGTACCACAAAATTTATTTTGGATCCCAAAGAAATCGCGCCTTTTCTT
>CABQCN010000299.1 GCA_902462635.1 uncultured Oscillospiraceae bacterium | reverse complement strand
GCAAGAAGCAGGCTTCGCTGTACTTTTTTATTTTCCCCGAAGGAATTGAGCGTCATCAGCGCCCTGCCCGCATCTCTGGAATAAAATTTATCGTAATAAGAATCTGCGCGCGGAATCCAGGGCCCGAAGCCGTCGTACCGCCACGAAGGCGCGCCCTTGTAGCTCGTATGGAAAAACCCGTCCGGGCCGATGCGTGCCGTTAAGTTCTTAAAGTTATGATAAATCACGCCGTTCGCGATTTCCTGGAAATAGGATCCCGTAAAACGGATCCTGGGTCCGTCTGCCGCTTCCGGGTATTCGAATACCGGCGCTTTCGCAGCGTCTTCTTCCCGGGTCAGCAGCGCCTCGTTGATCCGGTCGATATTCTTTCGGACCGCCGGCGGATAAGGATCTGCGGGATCCACCGTATGATCCAGAAAAAAGGGATCCGCACCGTCTCCGCGCTCCGTGAATTGCAAAAAAACGGGAATCCCTTCTTTCTCCGGATTGGCAACGATTTCCGCGGACAGGAGCGCCTTCCCCCTTCTTGCGCTGACGCGCAGAAGGCAGAAGTCCTCGCCCTCGTACGCGCCTTTTAAGTATAATGCCGCTCGCAGGCAGGACACAAGCGCCGGGTCCGCATCTTCTGTCTGAAACGGCATGCAGCCTTCCTGCCAGACGCTTTTGAACCATAACGTATACCCGAAAATCAGCGGAATTTCATCGGTGGTTCCGTCTTCGTAGATCAGCCGGAGACTGCCCATACGGTCCCCGATAAACCGGTTATATCTGTTTTCGGAAATGCCCCAGGGCGTGCAGCCATCCGGTATGGAATGGTAGCCGCCTTTGAAATCAAAAAAGTCCGCTCCTGTAATGCAGCCATGATATGGCAATCGGTGATCCATAGGAACTCCTCCCATCCCTGTTTGTAAAATCGTAACGTCAGTATACGTCATCGCTCCGAAATCGGCAAGCGTCTATTTTTTTGATTTTGGTCCATACTAGAAGCGCAGGAGGTTTTTTATGAATCTGAATTTCAACGAAATATATTATGAGTCTGCGGCGCTTACGTATCCCCTCGGAAAAGAACTGCGCGTAAAATACGCGGATCTTCCCTGGAGGGAGATCGAGAATCACAATAACATTCCCGCACTGCGGGCGGCGGCAAACAAGGATTTTCCAAAATTAAAACGAAAATTGATCATCGGCATCCGCAAAACGCACAAATATACGGAAAATCACAAAGTTTCCGATTTTCTGGTACCGTATACTTCGTCCGGATGCAGCGCGATGTGCCTGTATTGTTACCTGGTTTGTAATTACAACAAGTGTTCATATCTGCGCATCTTCGTCAACCGCGAGCAGATGATGGAGAAACTGGTCCGCACCGCCAATGCGGCAGAGCGTCCGTATGTTTTTGAAATCGGAAGCAACAGCGATCTGCTCCTGGAAAATGCGGTGACGGCGAATCTTCCCTGGACGATCGAAACGTTTGCCGCAAATGCGAAGGGAAAACTTACGTTTCCGACGAAATTCGACGCGGTCGCGCCGCTGCTTCCGCTCGAGCACAAGGGAAAAACGATTTTCCGTATGAGCGTCAATCCGCGGCAGATCATCCGCAAAGCGGAATTGGGTACTTCCCCATTGGAAGCGCGGATCCGGGCGCTGAACGAAATGTGCGAAGCAGGATATCCCGTGGGAATTTTGATCGCGCCGGTGATCCTGGTGCCGGAATGGAAGACGCTTTATCATGAATTGATATGCGAACTTGCCGATACGTTAAGCAAAAAAGTCAAAGCGTCCGCTTTCCTCGAAATAATCTTTATGACATACAGCTTCGTACAGAACGCCATCAACCGCGAAGCGCTGCCGAATTCCGATTTTATCTACCAGAAAGAATGGATGACCGGCCGCGGGAACGGAAAATATTGCTATAAAGACGTCTTGCGGAAAGAAGGAGAAGCCTTCCTGCGCGAAGAAGCGGAGAAAAATCTGACTGGAATACCGATTTTATATATCGCGTGATTTCGATTGATTTGTTTTTTGATAACCGTGATTTTCATAACCGGCTTGTTTGCTCTCAAAATCGCAGATCGTTTTCTCTCCGGAGGTGAGCTGCACGCGGATTTGCGCGTTGTTCTGTTCTTTGATGATCCCGCTCATTTGACCGAGATGCGGCGAGGCCAGCGGATGACCGTCCCCCTCCGATAAAATCGTGACGCGAAGCCGCAATTTTCCTTGTCTCAGGACAATTTCTCGATCTGAAACGCGCGCGGCGGCGCCAAGGTACGTAGCAAGGCGGTATTCCTTTCCCGCTGTCATCAAAACGCAGATGCAGCCTTCGAAACGGAATCCGCAAAACGGTATTTTCGCAATCGAAAGCAGGAAGCTCTGTTCTTCCGGCAAATCATTTGCCTGTATCCAGATATACTTTTCCGGGAAAGACCGTCCGCTGTCCGATTCGATATACCCGGTGCCGTCATCGAAATCATACCGTTCCTTTTCAATGAAGAGGCTTCCGCGCAGCCGGTGGCGCATGCTGATGATCCCATGGCGGCATTCCATAGGAAAATATTTAAAAATTCCCATAATATCTGATTGAATCGGCGTGATTCCGGTGTAAAAAATTTCGCCGCTGATATTCGGAAGCGCAATTTTTACGCCGCGTTCGGAAAATTCGCTTTTCCCGATCCGGATTTTTGCCTGCTCCGTTTCCATTGCAGTTTGATCGAATGGATAGTGATATGATTTTTGATCCGTAATGACCTGTATAAAAGCGCCGCGTTCGGAAC
>CABQCN010000298.1 GCA_902462635.1 uncultured Oscillospiraceae bacterium | reverse complement strand
GGCTCATATCGGAAGACTGCGGGAAAAATTAAAAGAACCGGCCAAGAATCCGAAGTTCATCAAAACCGTGTGGGGAGTCGGGTATAAGGTTGAATCATAAAGATCGAAGGAACAAAAAGTTTAAAAACTTCCGGAGGAGGCTGACCGCAGGGATCATCGTAAAATTTCTCGTATCCCTTACGGTATATATGATATTGCTTTTGCTGCTTTTGCTGACCGGTTATCTGATCTGTTCTTCCTTTACCTGGTACGGGAACGAGCTGATTTACCGGCTGTTGCAGCCGATCCGCAACAATATCGAGCTGTTTGTGATCATCATGTTTTTTGCAGGCTTTGTCGTGTGTTTTATCTATTACTGGCATAAAACGCTCGGATATCTGGAATTGATGATCGAAGCCACGGAAAATATCTATAAAGAAAAAGAAGAATATATCAGCTTCCCGGCGGAACTCGAAGAATTGGAACAGCAAGTCAACCAAATCAAAATCAACGTTCGAAATTCGCAGAAAGCGGCAAAAGAAGCAGAACAAAGAAAAAGCGACCTTGTCGTCTATCTTGCCCACGACCTGAAAACGCCGCTGACCTCCGTGATCGGATATCTCACGCTGCTGCGGGACGAAACGCAGATCTCGGAAACTTTGCGCCAGAAATATTTAAATATTTCCCTTGAAAAAGCGGAACGCTTGGAGGATCTGATCAACGAATTTTTTGAAATCACCAGGTTTAACATCACAAATTTACAATTAGAATACAGCCGGATTGATCTGACACGGATGCTGGAACAGATCGCCTTTGAATTCGAACCGATGCTTGCAGAGAAACAGCTGCAGTGTGTCCTGCATGCGCCTCCGGAATTCCAGGTACGGCTCGATGCGGATAAAATGCAGCGGGTGTTTGATAATCTGATGAAAAACGCAGTCAATTACAGCTTTGCAAACGATGTGATCGAAATCAGCGTGATTCCCGGCGCAGATCATGTCAGAATTGTTTTCAAAAATCATGGCAACACGATTCCGAAAGAAAAACTGGAGCGCATTTTTGAACAATTCTACAGGCTGGATACGGCCAGAACTACCAGGAGCGGCGGCGCCGGCCTCGGTCTGGCGATCGCCAAGGAAATCGTAGAATTGCATAAAGGAAAAATACATGCGGAAAGCCAAAACGAAACGATTTTGTTTGAGGTCTGCCTTCCGTTGGCGTAAGAAAATCGTAAGAATTTCAACAGGAAAAAATATGGATTTATAAAGTGAAAACGCAAAAAACGCAGTCCGGTCTCTGATATGATCCAAGTATCAAAGCCGGGCTGCTTCAGCGCCTGCTTTGAAATACAAAAGAAGCAAGGATGACTGCAATGGACAAAAAAACAATCGCCGTATTATTCGGAGGCTGCTCCAGCGAATATGCGATCTCGCTGCAATCGGCATATTCGGTTTTGACGCATATCGATCGTACAAAATATTATATCATTCCGATTGGAATTTCCAAAAAAGGAGAATGGTTTGCTTATTACGGGAAATACGAAAACATATTGAACGATTCTTGGCAGAAAGACGAAGCACGACGGATCCCCGCGCTGCTTTCCCCCGACCGCAGGGTACGCGGCATTGTCGAATTTTACGGGGAACGGTGTCACTGTGTGCCGGTAGATGCGGTTTTCCCGATTTTACACGGCAAAAACGGAGAAGATGGCACGATCCAGGGACTGTGCGAACTGGCGGGAATCCCGGTAATCGGGTGCAATCTGATTTCCTCCGCATTATGCATGGATAAATACCGGGCTCATAAGCTCGTACAAGCAGAAGGCATCGCGGTACCGGCGTCGGTATTGATTACGCGGGAGATGACGCACAACACTGTTGCCGAGGCGGTTTCCGCTCTGCGATACCCGCTGTTTCTGAAACCGGTGCGGGCCGGATCTTCGTTTGGAATCAGTAAAATATATTCGGAAAACGAACTGCCGGAGGCGTTGGAAAACGCGTTCTTCTATGATTACGAAGCGATTGCGGAAGAAACGATCGACGGATTCGAAGTCGGCTGTGCGATACTCGGAAACGACGTGCTGACTACGGGCCGCGTCGATGAAATAGAGCTTGCAGATGGATTTTTTGATTTTACGGAAAAATACACGCTGAAGACGTCGGAAATCCATATGCCTGCGCGGATCGATGCGGAAGCGGAAACAAGAATCAAAAAAACCGCAGAGAAAATATATCGGATTCTCGGCTGCAGCGTATTCGCAAGAGTCGATTTGTTTTATATGAAAGACGGCAAAATTGTATTCAATGAGATCAATACGATTCCCGGTTTTACGGATCACAGCCGTTTCCCGAATATGCTGAAGGGGATCGGGTTGTCTTTTGATGAAATCGTCGCGTCGATTCTTCATTATGGAACGGAGAACTGACGATGAAAGAAAAAGCTTATACGGGAATCGACATCTTCCGGATCGCCGCAGCCGTGATGGTGATCGCGATCCATACCTATCCGCTCGCCTCCTATGGGGAATCCGCGGATTATTTGTTCACACATGTGCTGTGCCGTC
The DNA here is from genome assembly GCA_902462635.1 of uncultured Oscillospiraceae bacterium. Lineage (GTDB taxonomy): Bacteria > Bacillota > Clostridia > UBA1212 > UBA1255 > Egerieisoma. The sequence goes on along the minus strand of CABQCN010000298.1, from coordinate 235 downwards.
TCGCCGTCCCGTTTTTCTTCACGGCATCCGGTTTTTTCCTGTTCCGTATGGGAACGTACGACGGCAAAACAGTGGCTCGTTTTCTGAAAAAAACGGCGGTTCTCTATTTCTTTGCGATCGTGTTATACATTCCGGTAAATATATATACCGGCTATTTTAAAACAAAACCGCTGCTTCCTTCGCTTATCCGGGATCTCCTGTTTGACGGGACGTTTTATCATTTATGGTATTTGCC
>CABQCN010000297.1 GCA_902462635.1 uncultured Oscillospiraceae bacterium | reverse complement strand
CTGCCGCTCGCCTCCGGACAAGCCGATGCCGCGTTCCCCGAGCATCGAATCGTAACCATCCGGCTGCCTTGCGATAAATTCATGCGCGTTCGCAATATCGGCCGCATGGATGATTTCCTCGACATGCGCTTCTGGTTTACCATATGCGATGTTGTTGAAAATCGTGTCGCTGAACATCATCGGCTCCTGCTGTACGTACCCGATCCTGGAACGGTAATATTCGAGGCTGAGTTCTTTGATATTATGCCCGTCTATAAAAATTTCACCCTCATAATTATCATAAAACCGCATCAGAATATTGATCAGCGTAGATTTTCCGGATCCCGTCGTGCCGACGATGCCGACAATGTCTCCCGGTTCGATGGTCAGATTGATGTCGGAAAGTACTTTTTTCGTACGGTCAAAAGAAAAGTTGACGTTTCGGAATTCGATTTTACCGCGGATCGCCGGGCAGTTTTCTTTGTTGAAATCCGACTCCGGTTCCGCATCCAGGATGTCGAAGATCCGTTCCGCCGCAGAAAGCGCCTGATTGTAGGCATCGCTCAGGTTGGCAAAGAAATTGACCGGACCGTAAAACGTGCCGGCGTACGACAGAAAGGAGACGAGAAGACCCGCCGTCAGCGAGCTGTCCGCGCCCCCGATCACCCATTGCCCGCCGATCGCCCAAAGCAAAAGCGTACCGCAGGAGATAAAAAACGAAACCGTCTGCGGGAAAATCGTAACGATCTTAGAGGCCTGCATATCTACGCGCAGCCATTCGTTGTTGTATTTATCGAATTTCTTTACCGTCCGCTTTTCGCCGGCAAAGGATTTTACGACCTTGATACAGGGAATGGTATCCGTCAGGACGGAAGAAACCGCCGCCCAGCGCCGCCAGATTCTGCGGTAGAACGGGAAGATCTTCCTGCTGAAGATCCGCGCGCCGAGTACGACGATCGGCACCGGGATCAGCGCAAGCAGCGTCAGCTTCCAGTTCATGACGAACATAAGTACGATAATTCCGAACATTAACACGAGCTGCGCGATCGCCTCCTGCGTGATCCGCAGCATGAAAGACTGCAGCGTCGCGGTATCTCCCGAAATTCTGTTGATGACCGAACCGGTAGACGTTTTGTCATAGAACTTCATCGGCAGATACTGCGCTTTTTCATAAACGTCGCTGCGGATATGCGCCACGATTTTATCGCCGCTTACCCGCAGCAGATAGTTCCGGATCACGCCGATCACCAGGAATATGATATAGCTGAATAACAGCACGCCTGCGATGATCATGAGCATTCTGCCATCCTTGCCCGGCAATACTTCGTCGACGAGCATTTTCGTCAGATACGGCGGCAGCAGCAGCGCGCCTGTCGTGAAGAAAGACAAAAACAGGCATAATACGAGGATTTTCATCTGCGGTTTGAGATATTTGTACAATTTGCCTGCCATTTTCTTTTTGGACTGGCAGTGGATGCACTCCGCTCCGGCGCGCAGAAGCGTCCTGCCGCATTTCGGACAGAGATTCATCATCTTCTCATAAGTTGCGGCAATTGCGTCGTATCCGGCGGACAAATCGCCGCCGTTATGCATATGTTCCACAAATACGGCGGCGGCATCGCAGAGCGCGGCGACGGAATATGTAAAGCGGAATACCGGAATCGATTTGCCCTTTACGGTAAACTTTAAAATAGCGTTGCCGTACATCCTTTTCACCTCGGCCTTTTCAACGTCCGCGTGCAGGTAAACGGCAGCGCCCTCTTCCTGTGAAGAATCGAGGATGATCGTACGGTTTTTCGTTACGGCGAGCATCGTCTCGCAATAACTGCTGTTCAGCGACAGATCACCGATTACGGCAAACAGTATCGGTTCCCCATCCGCTTCGAACCGTCTGAGCTCGCTTGCAAGCTGTTCCGATACGTCCTTATTCTTCAGCATTTCCATATGTTGATCCATGTGAATCACCCCTTACCGGAGGTTCTTGTTTTTAGCATCTATATTTTAGTGGCTAAAAATGGAATGTCAACCCTTTTTATGCCTTTTTCCAAAAAAAAATTATACCCTGATTTTTTTGAATTTTTGGATAAAATACAGTCCGATTTCATATAAATATCGCTCTGCCGCCGGCAAAAGCCCAGCCGGTACGTTTTCGGAAGCCGTTGCTTCAAAACTGAGCGCGCCGGCATATCCGATCCCGCGCAGTGCCTTTAGGAAAGCATCCCAGTCAACCGTTCCGAGATACGGAGCAAGGTGCTGGTCATGCATGCCGCTGTTATCGTGGATATGCAATACCCGGAGACGCGTTCCAAGCGTTTCCGCCATGTCCGCGCAGCGGATGCCCGTCATATGCGCATGGCCGGTGTCCATGCAGGCGCAAAAGGCGCTGTCCCCCATCATGTCGATATACTCCGCCAGCGTCTCCGCCGCGCCGCAAGGCACGCCGCGCCCCGGCATGTTTTCCAGAGCCAGCGTTACGCCGTGCCGGTGCGCCGCTTCCAGGAAACGGCTGAAATATTCATAATTGATTTTTTTCGTCCCTGCGGGATCCGGATCGATACTCCAGCCTGCAGGCATCGCGGGATGAAGTACCAAATACGGGCTTTGCACGATCGCTGCCGCCAATACGGCACGTTCGACCGCTTTTAGCATAAATTCCTGTTCCGTACGGTCCTCCGTCCAGGTCGGGAACGGCGCATGCGCCTGACAGGCTTTGAGTCCGGCGCGTTCCATGCATTCGGATTCTTCTTCGAAAAACGTCCGGAACGCCGCTTCGGATGCGGCGTAAATTCCCCGTCCCGGCGCGTAAGCAGTACACGGCGCGCCGTAATCCACAA
>CABQCN010000296.1 GCA_902462635.1 uncultured Oscillospiraceae bacterium | reverse complement strand
CAAGAACAGCTCTCCTTGCATACCTAAAATAAAAGCGGCGGACCGGCGGACGGTCCGCCGCTTTTACGCAGACTCAAAGCAATTCGCCGTATTTTTTGATATACAGCGTTTTTACGACGGTTGCAAGTACCATATAACAAAGAATAATACCTGCCAGCCACGCAAAATAAACGGCCGGAAGCGGTGCAAGACCGAGGTTCGCGCCCACTGAGGTAAAAGGAATTGCAGTCAGCAGGGCGATTCCCGCAAACGACAGGATCGTAACGGGCGCAGAGGCATGGCTCTGGATAAAAGGAATTTTCGGTGTGCGGATCATATGGATTACGAGCGACTGGCTCCACATGGATTCCACAAACCATCCCGCCTGAAAGATGGAAATAAACAGAACCTGCCCGCCGGGATCTAGCGTGTGGAAAGAACCGCCGCATACGGCCGGACAAAGGACAAAATACAACAGTAAATACGTCACGATGTCGAATACCGAACTGGTCGGCCCGATCCAAAGCATAAATTTCCCTACCGAAGACGCATCCCAGTTTCGCGGCTGATATAAATAGTCCGGATCTACGTGGTCCCACGGGATCGCCGTGCAGGAGACATCGTAAATCAAATTCAGCAAGATCAAATGGATCGATTCCATGGGTAAAAACGGCAGAAAAACGGACGCGGCCAATACGGAAAACATATTTCCGAAATTGGAAGATGCCGTCATTTTAATATATTTGATCATATTTGCATACGTTTTTCTGCCCTCAACTACGCCATGCTCCAGGACCATCAGATCTTTTTCCAGTAAAATGATATTTGCCGACTCTTTGGCGATGTCAGCCGCGGTATCTACGGAAATTCCCACATCGCTGGCTTTCATCGCCGCAGCATCGTTGATGCCGTCTCCCAGATAGCCGACGCGATGTCCGTTTTCCCGTAAAATCTTGACGATTCTTGCTTTCTGCAGCGGCGAAAGCTTCGCAAAAACCGTCGTATGCTCTGCGGCATCTCCCAGTTCTTCGTCAGACATTGCCGCGATTTGGCTTCCCGTAAGGATGCGATCTGCGGAAATTCCGACCTGCCTGCAGACGTGTTTCGTTACTTTCTCATTATCCCCCGTGAGGATTTTAACGGCGACGCCATACTTTCCAAGCGCCGCAACCGCTGCCGCGGTACTCTCCTTGGGCGGATCGAGAAAGGCAAGATAACCGATCAGCACCATATTGCATTCGTCGGCCGTCGAAAAGGCTCCCGCCGGCGCCGGATCCGTCTTCTGCGCAACGCCGATGACGCGCATGCCATCCGCATTCAAAGCGTCCGCTTTCTCCAGAACGACCCGTTTCATATCTTCCGTCAATTCCACCGCTTTGCCTTCATATTCCACATATGTGCAAACCTGCAGCATTTCTTCGACCGCTCCTTTCGTGATCATTTGCGTTTTCCCATTCCGGTCGGCAACGACGATGCTCATACGGCGGCGTTCGAAATCAAAAGGAATTTCATCTACTTTGATATACTGGCTTTCCAGCGCGTTCAGCGCCGGATCACTCGCCGCCAATTCTTTTGTGCGCGCAATGATCGCAGCATCCATCAGATTTTTCAAACCGGTCTGATAATAACTATTCAAAAACGCATGGCGAAGGATGCGGTCGTCCTGTTCCCCCTGAATATTAAAATGATATTCCAGCACGACTTTATCCTGGGTCAGCGTGCCCGTTTTATCCGTACAGAGAACGTCGATCGAACCGATATTCTGGATCGCATTCAAATCTTTGACAATCACTTTTTGTTTGCTTAAAGCCACCGCTCCTTTTGCAAGACAGGTGGTAACGATCATGGGAAGCATTTCCGGCGTCATCCCCACGGCAATCGAAATTGCAAACAAAGCGGCATGCAGCCAGTTTCCTTTTGCAAAACCGTTTAAAAGCAAAACGACCGGCACCATGATCAGCATGAAACGGATCAATACCCAGGAAACGGAGTTGACCCCTTTTTCAAAAGAAGTTTTCGGCGGCTTCCCGGAAAGCTGTTTCGCTAAGGTTCCCAAAACCGTATCATTTCCGGTTGCCACGACGATGCCGGCGGCGCTGCCGCTGATTACGTTGCTGCCCATAAACGCAAGATTGGAAGCTTCCATGATTTCCTCTCCCGCCCGACAGGCGGCGGAGAATTTTTCCGCCGGCTCGCTTTCACCGTTTAAAGCAGACTGACTGAGGAAAAAGTCTTTTGCCGACAGAATCCGCAGATCCGCCGGAATCATATCGCCCGCGGAAAGAAAAACGATATCTCCCACTACGATTTCTTCCATAGGTATTTCTTGCCTGCCGGTTTCTGCGCGCTGCACGCACGCGGTCGCGCGGATCATTGCGGACAACCTGGCGGCAGCGTTGCCGCTGCGCGTTTCCTGTACAAACCGTAAAATTCCGGACAACAAGATCATAACGGCGATGATAATAACCGTCGTAGCATCCTGATCCCCCGGATCCGCCCATAAAATTTCCGTAAAAACAGAAATCCCGGCGAGAAAAAATAAAATGACCGTAAAAGGATTGAGAAACGCTTTGCCGATTCTTTTCAAAAGCGATTCTTTCTTCCCATATGTGACAAGATTCGTCCCGGTTTTATTCCGGGAATGCGCGACCTGCGCTTCCGTCAGTCCGTTTATTGTCGCATCCAAAGCGCCGCAGACGACGTCTGCTTCATTTTCCGCGGCAAACCGGAGCCTGTCGTCGATCTGCGCGCGGCCTGTCATATTCTTTTTCATTGTTCCGTACCTCCTAAAATTATTTTTGGAAGAAGCACGTACAAATCAAAAGGAACCTATTCCGGACATGGGTT
>CABQCN010000295.1 GCA_902462635.1 uncultured Oscillospiraceae bacterium | reverse complement strand
AAAGATATATCGTATGTACCGTCTGCTTTCGCTTCCGCGAAAGAACCGTACGCCGTTTCAAAATCTTCCTTTGTAAAATATTCATTGAAAACAGGCTTGAGATTGACGCGTACGCCCAATTCAAACGAAGCTCCCTCCGACATTTTTTCCATTGTTTTCGAGACATCCGTAAATGTCAGCGCCTTCGTACTGCCGCCTTCCTTCTCGTCATCGCCGCACCCGGCCAGACAGCCAAGCGCAAGGGCGAAAACCAGCATAAGCGTTATGATTTTTTTCATAAAAGCACGCTCCCTTGTTTATTTTATACCCTTATATTATATATTGCCATTCATAGAATGGCAATATACTTTTTGCGGTATTCTTTTGGAAATTTATTTCAGCCCGTTTTTATTCTGTGCGCCGAAGTTCTCATCCCCCAGGGTTCTTCCGATAAATTGGCCGATTTCAAAGCTCTTCACGGTTTTATCATTGAATATCTCGGTACCGTAGCCAATCGCGAAAATCTGAACATTGCTGTTCGTATGCGCGATCGTCGTAAAACGGTACGGCAGCTGACTCAGATCGATGTCCGGATTTTCTTTCTGGAGCGCCGCTTCATATTTCAGCATTTCACTCGTGTGATACTCTCCTTTATTCGCCGTCACATACGGATCCGCTTCCGCTTTCGGTTTGAGACCGCCCGTATCATGGTCCGCGGTAACGATGACGACCGTATCGGGATTTTCCGATGCGAACCGGATTCCAAGGCTTACCGCTTCGTCAAACGATTTCATTTGCTTTGTAAGCTCCACGACGTCCGACACATGCCCGGACTCGTCCATCGCGCCGCCCTCTACCAGCAGAAAGAAGCCTTCTTCCGTTCCGCTTAACAAAGAGATCGCTTTCTCCGTCATCTGCGCAAGCGTGGGGCTTGCTTCCTCCGCTTTCTCGAAGTAATCGTCCGTCAGCGTCGCAATCAGGCGTCCTTCGTTATTATAAGCATTTACCTCATCCCATGTGGTCGCATATGTAATATTGTTATCCGTCAGCATCTGCTTATATTTCTCATCCTTGAACGCTTTGTCATACATCGCTTTGCCGCCGCCCATGATAATATCCGCAACGGATTTTTCAATCTGCAGCTTGGCGATGTTGGATTCGTCATTTCGATTCGGCGCATGTATTGTAAAGGCGGCCGGGGTAGCATCCACGATGCTTTCATTTGTAACGACGCCTGCCTTCTTGCCTTTCGATTTCGCCAGTTCCACTACGCTCTGGACTTCTTCCTGTTTTATATTCAACCCCAAGTATTTCCGATTGCTCTTATAGCCGCACGCAAGCGCCGTACCGCCCGAGGCGCTGTCCGGCTCCCCTTCGTTGCAGATCGTGATGGAGGTGCCCTGATTCGTCAGATATTCGATTGCAAGCTTGCCGTCATAATCTCCGCCCGCAATGGCATCCGTCGCTTCGATATGATACGGCCCCATGCCGTCCCCGATGAACAGGATCACATTCTTTGCTTTCGTAAATTCGACGTTTCCAAGTTCTTTCAGGTAATCGATCGTTTCCTTAACCGGTTCCGGCGTAGCCGTGGCCGGAGACTGCGTCGCATTTCCTTCTTTCTTCGGATCCGAAGCACATCCGTACGTAAACAGCATCGCCGCCGCCAGCGCGAATCCTCCTAAGCTTCTTACTATTCGATTCATTTGATCAGACCTTTCCAAAGTATTTTGTGTGTATTCTATCACCACCCATATGCTTTTGCAATAGATTTCCGGTATATATTTTACATACATTTTACGTATTTTTAACGATCTGCTCTTCTGCCGATCAGCAGCGCGTTCCAGATTGCGAGTATAGAAACGCCGACGTCAGCGAATATCGCAAACCACATATTGCTGATTCCCGCAGCGCTCAGCGCAAGAATCGCCGCCTTTACCGCAAGGGAGAATATAATATTCATTTTCGCCGTCGCCACGGTTTTTCTTGCGATCCCGACGGCTTTGGCCACTGCGGATATATCGTCCTCCATGATCACGACGTCGGCCGCTTCGATCGCGGCGTCCGATCCGATGCCGCCCATTGCAATGCCAACGTCCGCATATGCGAGTACGGGCGCATCATTGATTCCATCGCCTGCGAATAACAACGATCCGCCGGCAGAAAGCTCTTTTTTGATCTTGCCCAGAATGTTCACTTTGTCTTCCGGGAGACAGTTCGCATGGATTTCGTCGATTCCGGCCTCCGCGCCGATCCTGCGGGCCGCGGCTTCGCCGTCTCCTGTAAGCATTACGGTTTTACGGATTTTATATTTCTCTTTCAGCAGCCTGAGCCCCTCGGCCGTTTCCGGCTTGATCGTATCGGAAACAGACAGAAATCCCGCGTACCGCCCATCGATGGTAACGAATATCATGGCGGAGCATGCTTTCGCAGCCGCCGCCCGCATTGCCTCCGCGGATTCCGTGTCGGATGCGATTTCCGGATTCCCCGCCAAAAGGATTTTCCCGTTTACCTGCGCGCGGATTCCTTTTCCCGGAAGCTCCTCGAAATCGCGTACTGCCGACCGGTCCGGCTGATTTCCCGTTTGCCGCGTAAAATAGTCCGTTACGGAAAGCGCGATCGGGTGGTTGGAATAACTTTCGGCACAGGCGACGCTGCGGAGCAAGTCTTCCGCCGAAACGCCATCCGCCGGATGGATTTCCGTAACTTCGAACCTTCCTTTCGTAAGCGTCCCCGTTTTATCAAATACGGCAATCTGCGCTTTCGCAAGCGTGTCGACATATTGGCTGCCTTTGATCAGGATGCCTTTTTTCGACGCGGTGCCGATCCCCATATAAAAACTGAGCGGAA
>CABQCN010000294.1 GCA_902462635.1 uncultured Oscillospiraceae bacterium | reverse complement strand
GGATACGTCATCACGATCGGATTTATCTGGTTCGGCGTGCCGCAGATGGGGATCCGCGCCTATATCCTGGGGAGCATTTTGAGCATGGCGGTCACGGTGATCCTGAATCTGTGCATTATCATCAAAGCGACGGGGCTGGCTGTCAATCTGCGAAATTGGATTCTGAAGCCTGCCGTGATTGCCGCAAGTTGTATCCTGATGGGAAGAATAATGCTCCTGGTACCGATTTCCAATAAATTTTTGAGTTTTTTCACCAGTGGCTGCGTCTGCTGCTTGACGGTTCTGATTTTGGTTGTTACAATGTTCAGGAATCTAAAGTGGGGCGATTTATTTTGGAGGAAGATTCAAATCAAAAAATAATTGCGATGACGATGGGCGATCCCTGCGGAATCGGCCCGGAAATCACAGTCAAAACAGTAGCGGATCCCGGTGTCAGCGAAAAATGCAGGCCGCTCTTGATCGGAGATGCGGATATCCTGGAGCAGGCGGCCCAGCGGGCCGGGATCCGCCATTTCATGGGGCGGTTTGCAGAGCAGATCTATCATGTACCCTGCGCGGGCAGAATGGATGGCGCAACCGCGGGTACCATCAATGCTTTTGCGGGTCAGGCCGCATACGATTGCATCCGGGTTTCTCACGAGTTGTGTACAGGCGGCGCCGCGGCGGCTGTAGCGACGGCGCCGATTAATAAAGAAGCGCTCAAAGCTGCCGGCGTGCCTTATATCGGGCATACGGAGATCTACGCGGCGCTCACGGGTACGGCGGATCCGCTCACGATGTTTGAAACGCGGGGACTCAGAGTCTTTTTTCTGACGCGTCATTTATCGCTGCGTAAAGCGATCGATGCGATCACGCAGGATAAAATAATTGATTATATCGAGAGATGTACGGCGGCGCTCGATCGGATCGGCGCGCCGTCCGGGAGGATCGCCATTGCGGGACTCAATCCGCACAGCGGGGAGCACGGTCTGTTCGGAACGGAAGAACTGGAAATCATCGCGCCTGCGGTAGCGCTGCTTCAAAAACGGGGATATGCCGTCGAAGGGCCGATCAGTGCGGATTCCGTATTTCATCAGGCATATACGGGTAAGTACCGTGCCGTCCTTTCGCTCTATCACGATCAGGGGCACATTGCCACAAAAACGCTGGATTTCGAACGGACGATCGCAATTACACATTCCATGCCGTATTTAAGGACCTCCGTGGATCACGGTACGGCTTTTGACATTGCGTGGACAGGCAGGGCTTCTGCCGTCAGTATGACGGAGGCGGTATTGCTTGCAGCAAAATATTCATATCGATAACTATGCAAAGGAGAACCATAAAATGCAAAAACCAGACGCGGCATTGCTTGGAAATTTTAAATTCGAAGGGGAATTCCGGAAAATCGAAGTAAATACGTCGGGACATATCAACGGCACGTATCAGCTTACCTATCGGCAGCAAAGCGGATTCTCGAAAAAATATATTTTACAGAAAATCAATACGGCGATTTTTACAAAACCTGTGGAATTGATGGAAAATATCGATAAGGTTACGAAATATATCCGCCGGATCGCGGCGGAAGAGGGGAAAGATCCCGAACGGAGTACGCTGCATATCATAAAAACCCAGGACGGGAAATTATTTTATATCGATGAAGATGGGGAATATTGGCGCGCTTACAATTTTATCGATGGCTGCGTCGCGTATGATAAAGTGGAAAAACCTGCGGATTTTTATAACGCGGGCGTCGCGCTGGGAATTTTCCAGAAAATGCTCGACCGGTATCCGTCGGACCAGCTTGTGGAAACGATTGAGAATTTCCATAATACGCCAAGCCGGTACCGGGACTTTCAAAAAGCAGTCCGGGAAGACCGTGCGGGGAAACAAGAACGCGTCCGGGAAGAAATTGCGTTTTTCGAAAAGCGCAAAGCGTTTTACGGCATTATTACGGAGCAGATCGCAAGCGGTCATATCCCATTGCGCGTTACGCATAACGATACCAAACTGAACAACGTCCTGATCGACAGCAAAACGGACGAGGTGGTCTGCCTGATCGATATGGACACGGTAATGCCCGGGTCTGCGCTGTACGATTTCGGCGACAGCATCCGGTTCGGCACGAATACGGCGGCGGAAGACGAGCGCGATCTTGAAAAAGTTTGCTTCGACCTCGATTTATACCGCGAATATACGAACGGATACTTGAGCGAAATGAAAGAAAAGCTGACGCCGGCCGAGCTTGCGCTGCTGCCGGAATCGGCGGTCCTGATGACGCTGGAATGCGGGATGCGCTTTTTGGGGGATCATTTGAACGGCGACGTCTATTTTGCGATTCACCGTCCGGACCATAATCTGGACAGGGCAAGAACGCAGATCAAACTGGCTTCGGAAATGGAGCGGCATATCGGGGAGATGCGGGAAATTACGAATTCCGCCATTGCGGCAGTCTAAAACAAAGCCGGAAAACGGCTTTGTAAAATATGCAGGACATCCGCTGCGATCTCTTCCGGCGGACGCATGGTTTCGTTCTGATCAGCACAACGCAGGCAGACACTGTTGGGGAAAATGTCCGCGCATGTCAGATAGCCGCCGCGGACGCGTTCTAAAAACGCCAAATCCTTTTCATAGACATCGGCTTCCTCGCCAACATATCCGCGGAAGCCTTTTTTTGCGACGTTTTTCCGCGAAAGCGATACGGGCAAGTCAAAAATGAAAAAGAGATCCGGCACCGGGATTCCCAATACGCGGAATTCCAGCTCGTAAATCCATGCGGCGAGTCCGGCGGGGTCGCTGCTGCGCGTTCCCTGATAGGCCGCGTTCGCCATAGTGGAACGGTTCATCAAA
>CABQCN010000293.1 GCA_902462635.1 uncultured Oscillospiraceae bacterium | reverse complement strand
GAATTATGAAAAGGTAAGGCCGCTCGGCACGAATGAACTCGCCTGTCTGTGCCATATGCTCAAAATTGCCTTACTCAAACGGATTTCCGAAATCTGCCAAATATCCGACTCTATATATAAAGACAGAAAAGAGGCAGAACGGATTTTCCGCGAGTTCGTATCTTACACGGGAGATATGGAAAACGGACGCGGCCGTTCCGCAGATATATTATTCGAAAACGAAGATATGCTGTCTCCGGTTTTTGCGGAAACCATATTGCGCATTTCTGCGGAATATGAAGGAAACGCCGCCGTCGGGCAGGGCGGCGGCGCGGGCAGCAACGTCATCCGCGCAGCGCTTTCCAAAAAACTTGCGGCAAAGGGGACGACCGTGGAAGACCTGATCGCAAGGGAGCATAACCTGCGCATTTCCCTCGGAATCTCGGCCGGAAATGCAATTAAAAGCCTACATGGCCTGAATTCTTTGGATTGGGATAAAATTACGTCGGTGCTCTGCGTCGCGGAGCAGATCCTGAACAGGGATCCGTCCGGAATTTTCCGCAAAATGACCTCCAAATCACGGGGAGAATACGTGCGGCTCGTCCGCGTCTGCGCGAAGCGCCGCGGCGAAACACCGGAAAGCTTCGCGCTCAAGATCGTCGAACAGGCGGAAAAAGACGGAGCGCACATCGGGAAATTCATATATGACGAATATACGAAGAAAAACGAATTTAAATCGTTTTTTTTCATGTTGTTCTTTATCACCGCCGTTTTGGCGTTTTGTCCGGCGGTTTATGCGATCCGGCTGTCCGCATCCCAATACGGATGGGCGGGCATTCCGCTGATGCTCGTTACCGTGGGGCTGATCCTGCTGATCTGCCTGAACCTGTCGCTGTCGCTGGCGCAGAATATGTACATGGAAAAACGGATGCCGTTTTCCTTGCCGGAACTCGATTTTCAGGGGAAATTGCCGGATGATTGCCGCATCATGGTCGTTATACCATGCCTGCTGAATTCCAAAAAACGCATCGATGAGATCGTTGCCCAGATGGAAGCCGCCGCCTGGGCAAATCCGCAGGCGGGAATCTATTTTACAATACTCGGGGATCTGGCGGAAAGCGAAAGTAAAACGCGCCCGGAGGACGGCGAACTCACGCAATATGTGCAGCAGGCCGTACAAAGGCTGGGAAAAAGCTTCTGCAGGACGGAAGAAGGCGGCAAATTTCACGTCATGGTAAGAGAACGCGTCTTTTATAAAGAAGACAATAAATGGATGGGCGCGGAACGGAAACGCGGCGCGCTGATCGAATTGAACCGCGCCATTATAGAAGGCCGTCTGCCGCACGTCCATTACGTGCTGACGGTAGATGCCGATACCATCATACCGATCAATGCGGCGATCAAGATGGCGCAGATCATGCACCATCCGCTGAACCGCCCGCAGGTCAGCTATGTCCGTTCAGAACCTATCGTCACAAAAGGCTATGCGCTGCTGCAGCCGGCAGTTACGCCCGCAGGCTTGGACCGGGAACACGCTACGCACTTCGAAGCGCTCTACTGCGACGATATGGGATACGATTCCTATCAATGCAAAACATCGGATTTTTACTTCGATATTTGCAACGAAGGCATTTATACGGGAAAAGGCATGTATGATCCGTATGTGTTCAACGGCATCCTGGAAGGGCGTTTTCGGGAAAACAGCATTCTCAGCCATGACCTGATCGAAGGGTCGTTCCTGCGGACCGCGTTCGTCTCCGACGTCCATTTATACGATCATTTTCCGCGCAGCTACGGAGGATATGTTAAAAGGCAGCACCGCTGGCTGCGGGGCGACTGGCAGCTCCTGCCATTCCGGAAAAAGCGGTTTCAGGACGCCGCAGGCGCCATGAAAAATAACCCGCTGAATTATTATTCGCGGTTCAAGATGGATATGAATCTGGTTCGCAGCCTGTATCCTACGGCGGTATTTCTGTTATTTGCAATCGGGATGCTGTTCCTGCGGAGATACGCTTTCCTGTGGGTATTGATTACCATCGCCGCCGTACTCTTTTCCGCGGGAGGAGATCTGCTCCGCCGGCCGCTGCGCGCGCTGTTCGATTTTCTGTTTCTGCCGCACCGTGCGTATTTCCATTGCGACGCCGCGCTGCGCGCGGTCTGGCGTACCTTTGTCAGCAGAAAAAATATGCTCGAATGGGTCGTTTCCTCTGACGCGGATCAAAGCGTCCAGGATACGCCCGGGTATTATTGTAAAACGATGTGGTTCAGCTTCGCCGCCGCCGTATTGTTTGCGCCGTTCCTGTGGGGGATTCCGAGCCTGCTCTGGATCGCAGCGCCTTACGCCGCTTATTTTCTCTCGGTATCCGCCCCGAAAAAGGAAACGGCACAAAACGCGGCAGGGCAAAAAAATTTCCGCATTCTGGCGCGTAAAATATGGGCGTTCTACGACGACTACGCCGTTGAAAACGAAAATTTTCTGCCGCCGGACAACGTACAATTTGCGCCCGTCTATTGCGTGGCGCACCGCACATCGCCAACCAATATCGGCTTCCTGATCCTCAGTGTTCTGATCGCAGAGAGATTCGGCTATCTTTCTGCCGGAGAGATGACGCAGCGCCTTTCCGCGATCCTGGATACCATCGATAAAATGGACAAATGGAACGGCCATATCTTCAACTGGTACGATACCATTACATTGCAGCCGCTCGAGCCGCGCTACGTATCGAGCGTAGACAGCGGAAATCTTGCCGCATGCCTGCTGACCGCCGCGTCTCTGCTCCGGGAGCGTACGGAAAACTCCCGGACGGAAGACACGGCGCGCAGGGCTGCGGAAGGGTTGCTCGACACGATTTATTG
>CABQCN010000292.1 GCA_902462635.1 uncultured Oscillospiraceae bacterium | reverse complement strand
GGAGAATGCCAGATGGACCCCCGCCGCCAGAAGCGGCAGGAAGAAAACGGTAAGCACCTGCGAATTGATGCTCTTCCGGATCTCCGGCTTTGTCATTCCGACTTTCTGCATGATTTCAAAGCGGGACTGGTCTTCGTAGCCTTCCGTAATCTGCTTATAATACATGATCAGCACCGCGGCGCAGATAAATACGATCCCCAGCAGCGTGCCGAGAAAGAACAGGCCGCCGTACAGCGCATAGAACCCGGCGCGTTCCGCTTCGCCGCATTCCGTCACCACATTCGGAAAAGCGTCGTCGTCAAGCCGCAGCGTCCGGACAGATTCAGCGATTTTCTCTGCGGTTTCGATTTGCGTTTCCGCATCGCAATCTAAATCAAACGCATAATAATCATGGCGGAACGAAGTGTTTTTCCCTGGTTTTGCGTATTCTTCCCAGGTGGCTTCCGTAGCGTCGAAGTCCGGCACGAACAGGAATAAAGAGGGCAGGACCTGCATGGAATCCACACCGTTGTAAACAAATTCCGTTACGGTCTTTTTCACGGTTTTAGGCGGAAAATCCGCAAGCCGGATCGTCTCATGCGGATAGTTTGTTTTCGTGCAGTAAAGGAGCACCTCGTTTTCCCGGAGCGTTTCGTTTTCCCCCATCAGACGGTTGTAATCTTCCAACGGTACCACAAACAGCTGCCAGGCGTCGATATAGGCAGAAGGTCCGTCGCTGCTTTTCCGGTCGAACACTACGCGGTCCCCATCGACAAATCCGGCCGCGTCCAGATAGCGGTAATACAGCAGATTATTCTCCCGCTGGCCGGAAGCTGCAAGCGCGTCTTCGATGGCGCCGTGCACCGCATCCGTATATTGCTTCTCCACCGAATACGTATCGACAACGATATTTCTGGGATACCGTGTACGCAGGACATCCTCCGCGCCGAGATACAGGCACATCGTGGTGGAAATCATCACCAGCACCATGGTGGAAAGGATACAGATGGAAGCAAGCCCGGCGCCGTTGCGCTTCATCCGGTATACCATGGAAGAAACGGAAACGAAATGATTCGTTTTATAGTAATACCGTTTGTTTTTCTGCAGCAGTCTGCAGTACACCACCGAACCCGCGACAAACAGCAGGTATGTGGCGACGATCACCATGATCACGGCCGCGAAAAACCACAGCAGCGCCGCCGTTGGGTTTTCGATGCTTACCGCGAGATAATAGGCGCCTGCCAGAATCGCCGCACCGAAAAACGCCAGGATCCAATTGGATTTCGGCGGTTTCTCACCCACGGCATCGCTTCGCAGGAGCTCGACCGGTTTCGACGCGTGGATCTGGCGGAGCGCGTTCAGCAGGATCAGTCCGAAGATCACGGCGAACAGCGCGATCGTCTGCGCGATGAGTTTCCATTCAACTGAAAATCCGTAAGAAACGCTGCCGTGCAGGATCCGCGTCATGATGAGTTCGGCGGCTTTGGAAAACAAAACGCCGCACAGCAGGCCTCCCACGTATGAGATCGCGGCAATGATCACGCTTTCCCAAAGCAGAATTCTGGCCAGGTTCCATTTCCCCATGCCGAGAATATTATAAAGGCCGAATTCCTTTTTGCGCCGCCGGATCAGGAAAGAATTCGTATAGAACAAAAAGATCATGGCAAACACGATGATCACGCCGCAGCCGAGCGACAGGATCGACTCCATGACGTCCCCGCCGGGCATCGCTCTGATCGCTCTGTTCTGCGACAGGAAAGAAACGATGTAGAACATCATGACCATGCCGGCGCATGTTAAAATATACGGCACATAGGTTTTCCGGTTTTTGGAAATTCCGGTCATCGCCAGTTTTGGATAAAAGCCTCGTTTCATGACCGTTCACCGCCTGCAGCCAGTGTCGTCAGCGTATCGGAAATTTTCTGGAACTGCTCCGAACTGCTGTTGCTTCCCCGATAGATCTGATGGAATACTTCCCCGTCTTTGATAAACAATACACGGCCCGCATGGCTTGCCGCCTTTACCGAATGCGTCACCATCAGGATCGTCTGCCCGTCCCGGTTGATTTCCGAAAATAACCGGAGCAGTTCATCCGTAGACTTGGAATCCAGCGCGCCCGTCGGCTCGTCGGCAAGTACAAGGCGCGGATTCGTAATCAGCGCACGGGCGACGGCGGCCCTTTGCTTCTGCCCGCCGGAAACTTCGTACGGATATTTTGCAAGAATTTCTGTGATTCCGAGTTTCTCCGCAATCGGCGCAAGCCGTTTCTTCATCTCCCGGTATTGTTTTCCTGCCAGCACCAGCGGCAGAAAGATATTGTCTTCCAGAGAAAACGTATCCAGCAGGTTAAATTCCTGGAATACGAAGCCCAGGTGATCGCGCCGGAACGCCGCAATATCCGATTCTTTGATTTTGTACAGATCGTGTCCGTCCAGGAGTACGCTGCCTCCCGTGGGCTGGTCAAGCGCGGCCAGAATATTCAAAAGCGTCGTTTTACCGGAACCAGACTCCCCCATGATCGCTACATACTCGCCCTTTTCCACGCTGAACGACACGTCAACGAGCGCGTGCACTTGGCTTCCGCCAAACCGCGTGGTATATGTCTTTTTCAAATTATTTACTTCTAAAATCGGCATATGTTTACCCTCCTTATCGATTTTACAGGGGGATTGTAGCAAAACCGCAAACGGATCCGCCATCGATTCTGCTTACAGTTTCCCGGCGGCGCCTTACATTTTTGTAAGGCGGCTATTCTACTTCCAGTTTCACACGCCTGAAATCGATACGGACCGCCGTACCCTGGCCGACCGCGGATTCTGCGGAGATCTTGTGCCCCAGGTTGCGGCAGATCCTCCGG
>CABQCN010000291.1 GCA_902462635.1 uncultured Oscillospiraceae bacterium | reverse complement strand
CTTCGACTGCGGAGATCCCTATTCCGGAACCGCACCGGAGGGCGTGGACTATATGGATCTCGGCGACTTTTTGTTTACGGAGCTGCGCCTGGATTTTACCTTTTTGCATCCCGAAACGATACTGCAAAAATGTCATGCGGAAAACGGACTGCTGCGGCTGCAAAACCCGGTCAATTCCGAAGCGTACCGCGTATTGATCATTCCCGGGGGAAGCACGGTCAGTTACCGCGTCATGCAAAAAGTAAAGGCCTTTTTTGATTGCGGCGGAAACGTTATTTTTACAGCGCTTCTGCCCTCCCGTTCTTCTGAGGATGGATGCGATGAAGGCGTGCGCGGGATTGTACGGGAACTTTTATCTCATAAAAACAAAAACGGGGAAACTGCCGTTTTTATTCCGCAGGCGGAATATTCCCGCGTTGCCGCCGCTTTGAAAAAATTTTTGGAAGTTCCGGACGTCGGCATCGAATACGGCGCCGCGTGTTCCGGCGGAAGCTTCGGTTATCTCCATAAAATCAAATATGACCGAAACATGTATTATTTCGCAAATTCTTCCGATCAGGATATTTCATGCCCCGTGACGATCCGCGGTAAAATTTCCAAACCGTATTTTTGGGATCCGCATACGGGAGCAAGAACGGCCGCAGCGTATTCTTATACGAATCAGAACGGAACCGCATGCACGCGGATCGATTTGAAACTACGGGCGGCGCGCAGCGTGTTCCTGATCGAACGCGGCTATTGATTTTCCTGACGGTATTTCGTCGGCGTCGTTCCTACTCTTTGAAGAAAAGCGCGATTGAAAGAACGGATCGAATCATATCCCACGGAATGTGCAATTTTCGAAACGGACAACCCGGTAGAAAGCAATTTTTTGCAGGCGTCGCTGATTCTGAGCATATGGATATATTCATTGAAGCGGATTTGGATTTTCTCCGTGAACAAATGCGAAACGTGGTATTTGCTGACATGGAGCGTCTCTGCGACGCGATCCAGCGTGATTTCTTCCGTATAATTTTCATTGCAATACTGAAGCAGCGCCGAGAGAATCTCCGTATCACCGCTTTTTCTTTTTTTATAAGTAAAAAGCGGAAGGAGTTTCCCCAGAAATACCAGATAATAGCCTTTTAGAATTTTCGCTTTGTATTCGTATTCCTGATTCTGATCCCGCATCGCAAGTTCCAAAATCAGTCTGGCATCGTCCGGAACAAATTCTTTTTTGATTACCGGAACCTCCGGTTCGCATTCATTCAGGATCTTAGCATATTCTGGAAATAGACACGCCGACAAAAAAATGAGCGAGCTGCATTCCTCCTCCTGAAAACTTTTATACGAATGGATCTTATTCGGAAATGCGATAAAAATATCTCCCGGATATAAAGGATATCCTTTCATATCGACAAATGCCTCGACATGGCCTGTCCTTACCGCGACAATTTCGATATCGTCGTGAATATGCTTGCAAAAATCCAATCGGTAGGTAATCTCCGATTCGATTCTTCTTTTTGTTTGCTGATATATGATACTCATGATTATTTACCCTAACAGGCCAAAATTTTACATATAATATTATACTCTGCAGAATAAAAAACGCAATAGTTTCTATATTTTTCACAAAGTAAATTTTATTATGCACGATTTCTATAGTTAACGTAAACTTTACATATTGCAATTCTGTGCAAAATAGAATATAATGATATCCGTAAGCTGAATAAAGCATTCCATACAATACATCAAAAAACGGGATCAGAAAGGATCCCGTTTTTGATCTTTATTCTTTTCCCGGATTCTGTCCGTAATAGGCACCCGGTCCATGCTTCCGCAAATAATGTTTCTCTAGGATATAATGCGCCATACTGCTTTTCGGCCGCAGCGTCAGCGATTTATAGTCCATTTCCGCAACTTTCTCCAACACGACGGCATGATATACTGCCGCCGCAGCGTCTTTGCCCCAGGCAAACGGGCCGTGGTTTCTTACGATAATACCCGGGATACTCATCACTTCATATCCGCCTGATACGACCGTCTCCACGATTACGTCGCCTGTATTTGCCTCATAATCCGTTTCCACTTCCTCCCGCTTCAATTCGCGGGTACAGGGGATATCTCCGTAAAAGGCATCCGCATGTGTCGTTCCCAGCGCGGCAATGGGGATGCCGGCCTGCGCAAAAGCTACCGCATTCGTAGAATGCGTATGGCAGATGCCGCCGATCTGCGGAAACGCCTTATATAAAGCAAGGTGCGTCATCGTATCCGAAGAAGGTTTCCGATTGCTTTCTATTAAATTTCCCTCCAGATCAACGACCGCCATATCGTCCGGCGTCATCGCTTCGTAATCGATACCGGACGGTTTGATCACGACAAGACCGTTTTTTCTGTCGATTTCACTGACATTTCCCCACGTATAAATCACCACGCCGCTTGCTGCCAGATCGAGATTCGCGGCATATACACGTTTTTTGATATCATCCAGCATGCTTTTTCCTCCTTTTAAAGCATCGTATCGTCTGTTTTTCGGTTTAGAAAGTGTTTTTGTGCGCCGGGGTCTAAGACATCGGATAAAAACGCATAAACGGATGCGATGTCCCGCGCCGCGTCTCTCCCCGGCAGATGCCAGAATTCCGCGGTAAAGCGCAGCACCCCCAATTCCATCAAGGCATCCGCAACAAACGGGAAATTGACCGCACCCTCCCCGAAGAACAAATTGCGGTATACGCCCGGTTTCGTCTCTTTCAAATGTGCGCAGAGGAGATGTCCCGCGCCGCGCCGCAGATCGCTGTCTACGGAAGCGACGGCGTTGCTGAGGTTGCCGACATCGGGGTAAACACCCAAATAAGGGG
>CABQCN010000290.1 GCA_902462635.1 uncultured Oscillospiraceae bacterium | reverse complement strand
GTGGATTCCGATGGAAAACCGCTACTTCGATTTTTATAAAATTCGGGAAATCTGCGATTATATTGTGATGTAATTTGACATTCGCCTTTCCGTGTCTTATAATTTTGCGGTATTTATGTGGAGGGAACCTTTTTGACGGATACAATATGGGATCGAGAGAAATCCTTCTGGGAAAAATATGGCATTTTCATTTTTTTTGCGGTATTTTCCGCACTTTTACTTTCCGTATGTTCGATGTGTTCTTTTTTGTTCCCGATTCACGACCGGGTCGATCAGAATGTGTTTTTTACGATCGGACGGGAACTGCTGGACGGGAAAGTCATCTACCGGGATCTGTTCGAACATAAAGGACCGCTGACGTATTTTATCCATGCCGGGGCCGCGCTGATTTCCACGACCTCCTTTATCGGCATATACTTGATTGAAATCGTATCGCTTACCGTTTTTATGATATTCGCATATAAAACGGCGCTTTTTTTCACAGGACGCCGGCTTTCGTTTTACACGGTACTGACGCTTACGACCGTGCTGCTTTGCTCGGAATGCTTCCTGCGCGGCGACAACGTGGAAGAATTCTGTCTGCCGCTGATGATGATTTCCACCTATTATATGCTGCGGGCCGTTCCGCTTACATACAATCCCGTCCCCAAGGCGCAGTCTCCCCTGATTGTTTTCGTCAACGGGCTGCTGTTCGGAACGGTTTTATGGATCAAATTCAATCTGGTCGGTTTCTGGATCGGCTGGGTACTGGTTACGTTTCTGCCGCTGCTTTTCCGCAAAGAATTCCGAAAGTTTTTCTATTGCGCTTTTTTATTCCTGACAGGACTTATCCTCACGGCGCTCCCCTGGATTCTGTATTTTTACAAAGAGGGCGCTTTGCATGACTTTCTGTATACTTATTTCTACTGCAATATTTTCTTATATAAAGACGACGCCGGTCTGCCGCTGCGTCTCGTCTCCATTTTGTTCGGGATGGGGCGCAATCTTATCGGCAACCTGATTCTGATTTCCGCTTCCGTATACGGCTTGCTTCGCCTCTGCAAAGTCCGCGCCTATGCGCCGCTGCTCACCTATGCGGGTTTATATGCCGGCGTATTTTTCGGCGGGCGCTGGTACGCGTATTATTATTTGATTCTTGCGTTTTACGCGCTGTTCGGCATAGCGTATGTTTTAGAAGATTTAAAAGACTTCCGATTTCTTTCCTGGCTGCGCGCCCATATGGCGAAAGGCGTTGCTTTATGCTTGGCCGTCTGCCTGTCCTGCGCGATTTTATGCAGTAATTGTTTTCCTTTCTACGGTTTGGAGGAAACTGCGTACCCGCAGTTTCAGTTTGCTTCATATATTAAAAATTCCGGGACGGAACATCCGACTTTATTGAATTACGGCTTTATTGACCAGGGATTCTATTTCGCGGCCGGGATCTCTCCCATCAATAAATATTTTTGCAGGGTGAATATCCCTTATGAAGCGCTGCCCGAAATGTACGACGAGCAAAAAGAGCTGATCGACCGGAAAGCGGTCGATTTTGTCGTTGTCCGCATCGCCGGTTCCGACAAATCGATTGAAAAAGATTATATCGACTCCATTACCGCTTCAACGGGATATCATTTTCAAAATCCTTCTTATGTGGTAGGACCGGACAATCTCCCGCTTTTATTTGAAAATTACGAACTCGTTATGGAAATGCGCGATCCCTGTGAAGAATATGTCTTCGGCTTGTTCCGCCGGAAAGGATGATTCCGACCGGAATTTTTCAAAAAATCAACGGAGAACATTTTTATGTATTTCTATTGACATTTCTTTTATGATCGGTTAGAATATCATTCGTTGTTCGGAGATCCGGATCTCCGAAGAATTCAATTGCACCCATAGCTCAATTGGATAGAGCGTCTGGCTACGGACCAGAAGGTTGTGGATTCGAGCTCTGCTGGGTGCGCCAGAGAAAAGCCCTTCGTTTTCCGAAAGCGAAGGGCTTTCCTTTTTATAGAGGATTACCGTCATTCCTCTTCAAATAAATCGTCCATCAATTTTTTTATTTTATTCTCCCGTGCCTGCGTTTCTTCGCGGTTGCGTGAAATATCCACGATATCGCCCTCTTTTGCACCGGGCAGAAGGACTTTTGCAATCTTTGCAAATTGTTCCCTTCCCATTTCGTCCGTATATTCAGCGATTGCATACGCCCCTTCGAACCGGTCTATCGTGATCTGCATCATGATCCGTCTCCTTTTCTATTTTTCGGAAGTCATTTCGATGGCCGTGCCATCGGAACGGAAGGTAATCGTTCCCATCTCGTCCGTGCGGCACGTCTGCGCGCCGGCTTTTTTCCATTTCTCCACGACAAAAATATGCGGATGATTATAACTGTTATCGTCCCCTACGGAAAATACCGCATAGTTTGCCTGAACCGCGCTTACGAATTCGTTGCCGGAGGAAGTACCGCTTCCATGATGGCCGACTTTGATCACATCCGCACGCACATCGAATCCGGCATCCAGAATTTCAGTCTCGCTCAGGATTTCCGCATCGCCCATAAAAAGAAAGCGGTTTTGGCCGTTGATGATCCGCAGGACCACGGAATAATTATTCAGGTCTTCATACCCTCCGCCGTTCGGGGCCAGCAGCTCGATCCCGTCGCAGAGGGAGAGGCCTGCCTTTGCCGTTTTGATTTTCAGACCCTGATCGGAAATTTCTTCCAGCAGTTTTTCGTACGTTTTCGTATTTGTGGAAGCCTTGGGCATGTAGATTTCCCCGATCTTAAAATTTTTGAGGACTTTTTTCATCCCGCCGATATGGTCCGCGTGCGGATGCGTGGCGATCAGATAATCGATCTTCCGATATCC
>CABQCN010000289.1 GCA_902462635.1 uncultured Oscillospiraceae bacterium | reverse complement strand
CAGTATACGGAAGACCTCGAGGACGCGCAGAAGACGGGTACGCCGTACGAACGTTTTACGGAGCGCGTATTTATTTCTATGATTTACGGCGCGGATTCGTTTATTTCGCTCTGGCAGGCGCTTACGGTAGCGGTAGTGGCGGTGACGGGCGGGGTCGTTATCCTGAAAGCCGAGGAACTCTGGCATATCCTTTATAAAAAGCCGGAGGATGAGAATCCGGCATGGGAGGATTTAAACGGGATCAAAAGGACCGGAATCGGCATTTTGATATTCGGTGCGGTGCTGCTGATCGTATTCGTGTTCCTTTAAAGAGGAAGGAAATTGTGATATGAGCGTTAAAAAAAGAATTTTATTCTCAAATGTCATTATGCTGCTTTTTTTGCTGGCGCTGGTTATGATTCTATCATTTTATATCATGCGTATTTTTTTAATGACTTATATCAGAAACGATGTAAAAAGCCTGGTGATTCCGGAGTATAACGAAAGCACGATTTCCGTGTATGAGCTGCAGATTCTCTTTGATGGGATGATCGATATGGCAAATGAAGCGCCGTACGATCCGCAGAGCCATACGGACTATAACCAGATTAATGAGTATATTACGAAAACCGGCTCGAAAGCGTACATCCTGATCAACGGGACGCCGGTATACACGAGCGGCGGCGAAAATCCGAACGATATCTACGCGGGCGCGATTTTGCTCAACGACACGATCGCGCAGAATAAAAAAACGATATTATATTCCGATTCCGATTGCTTTCTCTATTCCACGAACGTCTATTTGAACGATACGGGGGATGAGGCCGAACTTCTGCTTTATAACGACCATATCGGCACCATGGAATTCCGGAACGAAAACAGCAGATACTGGCAGGATGCGGCAAACAATATCAACGATGCGGTCCGTTCGATTACGATTCTCGGTTCCATTATCATTATCATTATCAATTTCGTGCTGATCGTCGCGCTTTCTAACAGCATCATGGGGCCGCTGAATAAACTGAAAGAAGCGACGCAGAAAATCAGTGAGGGAAACCTGGATTTCGAAATCGATTATACGGGAGACGACGAAATCACAGACGTTTTACAAAAATTCGAACAGATGCGGGAAAAACTGGTGGAATCCAATGAAAAACAAAAAGCGTATGAAGAAGACCGGAAAGAAATGATCGCCGGGATCTCGCACGATCTGCGGACGCCGCTGACTTCCATTAAAGGTTATGTGTCGGGACTGATCGACGGGATTGCGGATTCCCCGGAGAAGCAGCAGAGCTATCTGACGACGATCTATAATACGGCGGTGGAAATGGATAAGCTGGTAGACGATCTCTTCCTGTTTTCCAAATTGGACCTCGACAAAATCCCGTTTGATTTTGAGCATGTCGAAATCGGAAATTATATTTCACAGTGCTGTGAGGAAATCAAATTTTCGATGGAAAAAAAGAAAATGAGTCTTGCGTTTGCCAATCTTTGCAAGACGCCCGTATACGTGATGCTCGACCGCGACCAGTTTGCGCGGGTTTTAGTGAACATCGCGGAAAACAGCGCGAAGTATAAGAAAAATGAAATCGGGAGCTTTTATGTTGCGGTTACGGAGGAGAACGGCGAGGTTCTGATTGCGCTCAAAGACGACGGAGAGGGAATCGATTCGAGCCTTACGGGTAAAATATTCGATTCTTTCTACCGGAACGATCCTGCGCGTACGAATCCCGTGAAAGGAAGCGGACTGGGGCTTTCGATAGCAAAACAGATCGTGACGAGCCACGGCGGCCGGATCTGGGCGGAGAGCAATATCGGGGAAGGACTCACGATTTATATCGGCCTTCCGGCAGATGAAAAAATTATAGATGAAAGGAAGGAAGACCGAGATGCAGGAAAAGAGAATCTTGATTATAGAGG
This sequence comes from uncultured Oscillospiraceae bacterium, assembly GCA_902462635.1. Taxonomy (GTDB): domain Bacteria; phylum Bacillota; class Clostridia; order UBA1212; family UBA1255; genus Egerieisoma. The sequence goes on along the minus strand of CABQCN010000289.1, from coordinate 956 downwards.
ATGACGAAAATATTTCCGCGCTGGAACGCGATTACCTGGAGGCAAACGGTTACGAAACAAAGACGGAGCTGAACGGTCCGGATGGCCTGAAGGCGGCGCTCGAGGAGGAATTCTCCTGTGTGATCGTAGATATCATGCTGCCGGGGATGGACGGCTTTGAAATTTGCAGAAGGATCCGCAAGGAAAAAGACGTACCGCTGATCATCGCAACGGCGAAGAAAGAAGAAATCGATAAAATCCGCGGGCTTGGGCTCGGCGCCGACGATTATATCGTAAAACCGTTCAGTCCGAGCGAACTGGTAGCGAGAGTCACCGCGCATATCAACCGTTATGAACGCCTGATTTCCAAAAACGGCGAAGGGCAGCAGGATAAAAACGAAATCGTGGAAACGGGGGGACTCAGGATCGAAAAGCTGGCGCGGCGCGTCTATGTGGATGGGAAAGAAATACTTCTTTCCAACAAAGAATTCGATCTCCTGCTGTTTCTTGCTTCCAATCCCAATGTCGTTTTCAACCGCGACCAGCTGCTCGATAAAATCTGGGGCGTCGATTCTTTCGGCGAAACTTCTACGGTTACGGTACATATCAATAAGTTGCGGGAGAAAATCGAAAAGGATATGTCGAAACCGCAATATATCGAAACCGTATGGGGTGCGGGCTACCGTTTTAAACAACTATAAGACGCATTTTGAAATAAGAGGTGAAACCGGATGAAAGAAAAATATAATGTCTGCCTTTCCAAGATTGTGAAAGATCAGGAACTTGAGGTTCTTTGCTGTGAAGATAAAATCAAAGACATCTTTCTGGATGGCCCCGATATCAACCGGCCCGGGCTGGAGCTTGCGGGTTATGCAGATAATTTCGCCAATGACAGGATCCAGCTTCTGGGCAATGTGGAAATGCAGTATCTATACGCGCTTTCCCCGAAAGAACGCATCCGTAAGATGGAACCTTTG
>CABQCN010000288.1 GCA_902462635.1 uncultured Oscillospiraceae bacterium | reverse complement strand
GGCGCCGGATGCGTTCCGTCAGCTGTCCGGCCTCGTCGTACCCCACATATCCCGGCGGAGATCCGATCATCTTGGAAACCGTATGTTTTTCCATATATTCCGACATATCGAGCCGTACCAGCGCTTCTTCCGTGCCGAATAATTCAATCGTCAGCTGTTTCACGAGTTCGGTCTTGCCGACGCCCGTCGGTCCGACAAAAATAAAAGACGACGGTTTAAAATGATTGCGGAATCCGGAGCGGTTCCTGCGGATCGCTTTTGAAAGCGTTGCGATCGCTTCCTCCTGTCCGATCACACGTTCTTTCAGGCGTTCTTCCAGATGCAGAAGTTTCTTTGCCTCATCCTCGCTGACGCGCTGCAGCGGGATTCCCGTCCACGTTTCGACGACCTTCGCAATATCTTCATAGGTCAAATCGATATACTGGTTCTCTTCAAGTTCCGCAAGCTGCGTCTGAAGCAGCGCCAGAGCGCCCTTTGCTTCCGCAATCTCTTTAAACGTTTCCAGCCGTTCTTCATCCGTTTTATATTCGCGCGTTTCCAGTTCCGTGATTTTATCGTTCTGCGCCGCGATATCTTTCTTTTTGGCATTGATCAGCGGCAGCGTTTTATTTCGCAGATTCGCGCGGGAAGCCGCTTCATCGATGACGTCGATCGCCTTATCCGGCAGAAAACGGTCGGTGATATACCGCTCCGACATTTTAACGGCGTCTTCGATCACCGCATCGCTCATGCGGACTTTATGATAAACCTCGTAATGCACTTTGATTCCTTTTAAAATATCGATCGTTTCCTGGATCGACGGTTCATTCACGAATACCGGCTGGAAACGCCGCTCCAAGGCACTGTCTTTCTCGATAAACTTCCGGTATTCTTTCAGGGTCGTGGCGCCGATCACCTGGATTTCTCCTCTGGAAAGCGCCGGCTTCAGAATATTCGCAGCGTTCATGGAGCCTTCTGCCTCTCCCGCGCCCATGATATTATGCACCTCGTCGATCACGAGGATGATATTCCCCGCCTTCTTGACTTCGTCGATCAGACCTTTCATCCGGCCCTCGAATTGCCCGCGGAACTGCGTTCCCGCCACCATCGCCGTAAGATCCAGGAGGTGGATTCTTTTATCCAGCAGCTTTTCCGGCGCCTCCCCGCGGCTGATCTTAAGGGCGAGTCCTTCCGCGATCGCCGTTTTGCCGACGCCGGCTTCTCCGATCAGCACCGGATTGTTCTTGGTCCGTCTGTTCAGAATCTGTATGATCCGTTCGATTTCGCGTTCCCTTCCCACGATATTGTCGATTCCGCCGAGCGCCGCTTTCTCCGTCAGATCCACGCTGTAGAGAGAAAGAAATTTGAATTGCTGTTTTTCTTTTTTGGGCTGGTTTCCCCTGCCGTTATTGCGTGTCTGTTCTTCCGGAAGGTTCTGCCTGCCGGCGAAAAATTCATCCGGAGGCTGCATTCCGCCGCCCATGCTGCCAAAGAGCTTGAACAGATTCGGCGTGTTCGTTCCCGACGGTTTCTCCTCGGCGTTTCCGAGCACGTCGCCGGCACTTTCTTCCTCCGGTACGGTTAACTCTCCCGCGGGATCTTCCTGATTCATATTGTCGATCAGCGCTTCCATGCTGTCCGTCATATTCTCCAAATCCTCGTCGGAAATCCCCATTTTATCTAAAAATTGCGTCACCTGCGGAAGCTTCATTTTTTTTGCGCAGACGAGACACAAGCCGCGATTCACCTGTTTCCCCGCGTTGTCGATCTGCGTTATAAAAACGGTTGCGATCCGCTTATGACATACGCTGCATAATTCTCCGTTCATGTTATCAGTCCTTTCAAATATCTTCCCGTATAGGAATCCGCGCACGCGGCGATTTCTTCCGGCGTGCCGGTACATACGACGCAGCCCCCTCCGTTGCCGCCTTCCGGGCCCATATCTATAATATAATCCGCGCATTTGATCAATTCCAGATTATGTTCTATTACCACTACCGTATTACCGGTATCCGTCAGTTTCTGTAAAATCTCGATCAGCTTTTGGACATCGTGCGTATGCAGTCCCGTTGTAGGCTCGTCGAGTACGTAAAATGTCTTTCCGGTACTGACCTTGGAGAGTTCCGTGGCCAGTTTGACACGCTGCGCTTCCCCGCCGGAAAGCGTCGTGGAAGGCTGCCCGAGCTTGATATACCCCAGACCGACGTCCTGCAGCGTATCGATTTTCCGCCGGATCGACGGGATGTCTTTAAAGAATTCCACCGCGTCATCGACGGTCATATCGAGTACGTCCGATATGTTTTTACCCTTATATCTTATTTCCAAAGTCTCTCTGTTATACCGTTTTCCTTTGCAAACTTCGCAGGGGACATATACGTCGGGCAGAAAATGCATTTCGATCTTTTTGATTCCATCCCCATCGCAGGCCTCGCATCTGCCGCCCTTTGTATTGAAACTGAATCTTCCGCTTTTGTATCCGCGCGCCCTGCTTTCCGGTACGAGCGCAAACAGATCCCGGATTGCGGTAAACACGCCGACATACGTCGCCGGATTGGAGCGCGGCGTCCTGCCGATCGGGGATTGGTCGATACAAATCAGTTTGTCGATGTTTTCTTTTCCCACGATTTCCCGGTACGTTCCGTCCAGACTATACTCTTCCGTCATCGCTTTGCAAAGCACCTGGTTGACAAGGGAGCTTTTGCCCGAGCCGGAAACGCCTGTAACGCAGATAAACGTTCCAAGCGGGAAATCCACGTCGATATTTCGCAGGTTATTGATTTTGGCGCCTTTCACCCGCAGCCGCAGGCCGTTTCCGGTTCTGCGTTTCCTGGGAAGTTCAATTTTCATTTTCCCGGAAAGATACTGGCCCGTAATGGACGCTTCAC
>CABQCN010000287.1 GCA_902462635.1 uncultured Oscillospiraceae bacterium | reverse complement strand
GGATGGAAGATGTGATTTTTGCGGGAACGGAAAGCAGAAAACCCGTCGGCATGGCGGAAGTTTCGCTGATTATGGACAATGAAGACCGCCTTCTGAACATCGATTTCAGCGAGGTAAAAATAACGCGCCGTCTTTACCGTTCCGGGGACAGCGAGTATCTGATCAACAATGCGCAGTGCAGAATGAAGGATGTCCATTTGTTGTTCGCCGATACGGGGATCGGCAAAGACGGCTATTCTCTGATCGGACAGGGCCGCGTGGATGAAATCCTCAACAGTAAATCGGAAGACCGCAGGAATATTTTTGAAGATGCCTCCGGCATTATGAAATACAGAATGCGGAAACAGGAAAGCGAACGGAAATTGAATCTGACAGAACAGAACCTGCTGCGCGTGAACGATATCGTATCGGAGCTGCAGCATCAGCTCAAACCCCTGGAAAAGCAGGCGGAAACGGCCAAAAAATATCTGGATTATAAATACGAGCTGCGCGGTGTCGAAGTGGGCGTACTCGTGGATGGGATCGATTTCGCAGAAGAAAAGCTCGGAAAAATCAGAAATGATATTGAAATTTTAAATGCCGACAGAGAAACCGCGCAGGGTCTTCTGGAAGAGATCCAAAAAGATAATACCGAGAAGACGGAGAAAGCGAAAATGCTTTCCGATATGATCCAGGCGTCCAGAGAAAAGATCTATGCCGCGGAAAAGAAAATCGAAAGGCTCAAAAGCGAAATTGAAATCAATCAGGAGAAAATAAAAAGCGCGGCGGAAAATAAAAAAAGACTGCATTCCGAAAAGGAACAGCAAAAAGAAAAAAGCGGCGTATACGATCTCCGGATCAGAGAAATGGAACAGGAAGGGTCCGTCCTGCGGGAAACGCTGGAAGCGCTTTTACGGGAAACGGAAAAACTGCAGGATGCATATAATGCCGATTTGGAAACCGCAGAACAAATCAAAAGGCAAGCCGCCGCAGGATCGGAATGCGTGCTGGACATCAAGCTCCGTCAGGGGAAGGCGCAGAGCGCGGCGGAATCCTATCAAAAACAAATCGAAATGATCGCCGTCAGGAAAACAAACATCGACGAAGAACTTTCCGTTCTGGAATCGAATTCCGAAATCGCCGCAGGAGAAATCGAAGCGGCGGAGAACGAGCGCCGGGAAACGGAAGAAAAGCTGGAAGACTGCAAACAGCTTTATAAAAATAAAACGGAGGCGCTGGAAACCGCGCGGGAAAAAGAAGCGGCGGAATCGCAGCGCAGTTCCGCGATATCGGCCCGCCTGCAGAGCGACGCGGCACGCTTAAAAGCAATTCGTGAAATGGAAGAAGATTACGAAGGATACGCGTACAGCGTCAAAAAGGTTTTATCCCTTTGTAAATCGAATCCCGATTTCGGTAAAGGCATCTGCGGCGCGGCGGCACAAATTCTCCGCGTATCGGCGGACTATGAGACGGCGATCGAAACGGCGCTTGGACAGGCGTATCAGAATATTATTACGGAAACGGAAGAAGATGCAAAAAAAGCAATCGAATATCTGAAAAAAGGAAGATACGGCAGAGCGACGTTTTTACCGCTTACGGCCGTGAACGGCCGCCGCTTCGACGCGGAGACGAATCGCGTACTGGAACAGGCGGAAGGCTTTCTCGGAACGGCCTCCGATCTTGTGCAATTCGATCAGAAATACCGAAGGGCGGTGGACAGCCTGCTGGGGCGCGTTGCCGTGTTCGACCATTTGGACCATGCGCTGCGCTGCGCGAGCCGCAACCGGTACGCATTCATGTGCGTTACATTGGACGGCGACATTTTACGAACCTCCGGCGCCATCACGGGAGGCAGCAGCGAAAAGGGCCGTACCTCTGCCGGAACGCTTTCCCGTACCCGGGAAATTCCGGAGCTGGAAAAATCTGTGGCAGAAAATAAGAAACGCCTTGCAGAAACGCTTAAAAACGTCGAGGATTATAAAATATCCATTAAGGGGATCGAAATGGAACGCGAAGCGCTTCTGAAAGACGTACGTTTTCTGGAAATCGAACTTTCTCAGTGGACCGCCAAATGTACGGCAATGCACGACAAACAAGCCGGCGAAACGGCGCGGCGCGGAAAGCTTGTGAGTGAACTGAAAATACAAGTAAACAGTATGCTGGAAGCCAGACGCGCCATCACGGAGGCGGAAGAAGAACAAAAGCGCCTTGCGAAAGAATTGCTGCAGGCGGAAGAACGGCTGCGCCTGACGGAAATCAAACGGGAACACTCGGAAAAACTTTTAGAGGAAGCAAACCGAAAATTGATCCGGCAGAAGGTCCGGGAGGCAGATCTGCGCGCTGCGCTGCAAAGGACGGAGGAAGACAAACAGCGTTATGAGAGAGAACGCTCGGAAGGCGCCGAGCATATGGAATATTACGATCTGCAGATCCGCGACTGCGATACGGCGATCCGCCAGATCGAATCCGGCAATACCGAAACTGAAATTTTCATCGCAAATCTTTCCGATGAAAAGCAAGAAGAGGAAGACGTACTGGACAAATATGAGAAAATGAAGCGTCAGCTTGACGAAGATCTCGGCGGAATGCTCGGAAAAATCACGGAAATCAACGAACAAATTACGCGCTATACGGACAGCCTGAACAAAGCGGAAATCAAAAAAGTACGCGAAGAAAGCGAAATGAACGCGAATAAAAACAGATTATGGGAAGAATATGAATTGGCGTATTCCGCCGCGAAAGAATTGACGGGTGGAAAACGCACGGAGAATTATGCGGAAGCATCCAAGCGGATCAAAGAGCTGAAAGGCTTGATCAAAGCGCTCGGCGCCGTAAACGTAAACGCAGTGGAGGAATATGAAAGCACGAAGGAACGGTATACGTTTTTACAGGCGCAGAGACAGGAT
>CABQCN010000286.1 GCA_902462635.1 uncultured Oscillospiraceae bacterium | reverse complement strand
GCTCTTACGCTCTTTATGAGTTCGTAAATTACGATTGGGTCGACACAGCTCGGCGTCCCGCCGCCGATATAGATGCTGTCGACCGCTCCGTCGATCCGGTCGCTTTTCAAAAACCATTCGTCCCGCATCGCGCCGAAATATTTTTCTTTCTCCGCGGCGGAAACCGTGAAAGAAGGAAACGACAGAAAGTCGCAGTATACGCATTTTTTTATGCAAAAAGGAATATGAAAATACAAGCCGTAGTCCATACCGGATAAATGCGGTCATTCGTCGAGCTTCAGGACGCTTAAGAAGGCCTCCTGCGGGATCTCTACACTGCCGAACTGACGCATTTTCTTTTTCCCCTCCTTCTGCTTTTCGAGCAGTTTTTTCTTGCGGGAAATATCGCCGCCGTAACATTTTGCAAGGACGTCTTTGCGGTATGCTTTCACCGTTTCCCTGGCGATGATTTTGCCGCCGATGCAAGCCTGGATCGGAATTTCGAACTGATGGCGCGGGATGGTGTCCTTTAATTTTTCAGCGATTCGCCTGCCGCGCGCGTACGCTTTATCCGCATGTACGATCAGAGAAAGCGCGTCTACGATTTCCCCGTTTAAATAAAGATCCATCTTTACAAGGTTCGAGCGTTTATAGCCCAGGACTTCATAATCGAGGGACGCATAGCCGCGTGTGCGGGACTTCAAAGCGTCGAAAAAATCGTAAATCACTTCGTTGAGGGGGATTTCATATGTCATGAGGACACGCGTATCCTCAATATAATCCATGTTCAGAAAGATGCCGCGGCGTTCCGTCGTCAGTTCCATGATATTGCCGACGTATTCCGTGGGCGTCATGATCGATGCTTTTACGACCGGCTCTTCGATCGATTCGATTTCGCTTGGATTCGGCATGTTGGTGGGATTATCCAGCTGGAGCGTTTCCCCGTTCGTCTTGTGAATCCGGTAAATAACGCTCGGCGTTGTCGTGATCAGATCCAGATCGTATTCCCGCGTGAGGCGTTCCTGTATGATTTCCAGATGCAAAAGCCCCAAAAAGCCGCAGCGGAATCCGAAGCCGAGCGCTTTCGACGTTTCCGGTTCGAAAATCAGGGAAGCATCGTTCAGCTGGAGTTTTCCGAGCGCATCCCGCAGATCTTCGTAATCTGCGCCGTCAATCGGATAAATGCCGCAGAATACCATCGGCTGTACTTTTTGGTAGCCGGGAAGCGCCTCCGATGCGGGATTGGCGGCAAGCGTAACCGTATCCCCTACGGTAGCGTCTGCAATATTTTTAATTGCGGCGGCGATATATCCGACTTCTCCGGCTTCCAGGAATTCCGCCTGTTGTAAAACGCCGGGTTTGAACCATCCCGTTTCCGTTACGACGTATTCTTTCCCGGAGGCAATCAGGCGGATCGTGTCGCCTTTTTGGAGATGGCCGTCGAATACGCGGACGTAAATGATAACGCCTTTATAAGCATCGTAATAAGAATCGAAGATCAGGGCACGGAGCGGCGCGCTTCTGTCGCCTGCCGGCGGCGGAATCTGCCTGACGATGGCTTCCAGTACGGCTTCGATCCCGATGCCGGCTTTGGCGGAAATCAGCGGCGCATCTTCCGCAGGCAGACCGATTACGTCTTCGATTTCCTTTTTCACGACGTCGGGCTGCGCGGCGGGCAAGTCGATTTTATTGATTACCGGAATGACTTCCAAATCGTGATCGATTGCCAGATAAACGTTCGCCAGCGTCTGCGCTTCCACGCCCTGCGCGGCGTCTACCACGAGCACCGCCCCTTCGCAGGCGGAAAGCGTACGGGAAACTTCATAATTGAAATCTACATGGCCGGGCGTGTCGATCAGGTTGAATACGTAAATTTCTCCATCTTCCGCTTTATAATTGAGACGGACAGACTGCGCTTTGATTGTGATGCCGCGCTCTCGTTCGATTTCCATATTATCGAGGACCTGGTCTTCCATCTCCCGTTTGGTCAGAACGCCGGTTCTCTCCAGGATTCTGTCGGCCAGCGTGGATTTGCCGTGATCGATATGCGCAATAATACAAAAATTTCTGATTTTATCGATGTCGCTCATGTATTTCTCCTTCTATCAGCCGTATATGTCGCTCAGGACTTCTCCGAACAATTTTGCCGAAGCCTCCGCTTCCGCAGTAAGGTTGCCGTCAAAGCCGATTTCCACCAGAAGAGAATTTTCTACGAAGCCCTGATTATACGGGGTTCTGCGGAGATCGATCTGACGCACGATGCCCGGTACTTTTTCTTCCAGTTTCTCCATCACCAGCATACAGAGCTTGAAATTGTCCTCCCAATAAGGATTGACGGATTCGGAGCGCTCCCCTGTCGCCGCGTCCCAATCCAGGCCGATCACAAAAGAAAACGGTGCGTACGCTACGCCCCCGGCCTGGATCACAGGGCCGTATTTTTTCCCATCCAGCGTCGCGGAATTGCGGTGCAGGTCGATCTGGAGTTTGATATTTTTATTTTCCGCATAAATTTCCTTCAATTTCTGCGCGGCGTTATCATAGGCGACGCTGGATTGCAAGCCTTCCCGGAATACCGTTTTATCGTGCAGTACTTTGATTCCGGAAGCGGATGGAATCGTGCTTTGCAACTTGTTCCCTGCCGCCACTACATTATTTTCCTCGCCTTCGACAGAATAATTTTTCGTATCGTTTTTCTCCGCTTCTGTGGCGCAATAGCCTTCCGTGGCATGTACGTGATAAATCAGAATTCCGCTCTTGTCCATGGGTTCAATGACGAGCGGTTTTTCCAATATTTTCACCAAATCCAGATTTTCGCCGACATAATCGTTGGCTATTTTAAATTTTCCCAGGGTAAACGTGCTTTTGGCCTGCTGTACCACGGTCGTTGTGGCGGTGTTGCTCCCGATGCCGCTCATCT
>CABQCN010000285.1 GCA_902462635.1 uncultured Oscillospiraceae bacterium | reverse complement strand
CTATATCATCGCCATCGGCGGCGGATCTTCTATGGATACGGCCAAGGCGGTAGGCATTATTGTCAAAAACCCTGATTTTGCCGACGTCAGAAGCCTTGAAGGCGCAGCGCCTACAAAAAACAAAGCGGTTCCGATTATTGCGGTTCCGACGACGGCAGGTACGGCCGCGGAAGTCACGATCAATTATGTCATTACGGATACGGAGAAGAACCGGAAAATGGTGTGCGTCGATGTGCATGACATCCCTGTGATCGCCGTTGTAGATCCGGATATGATGTCCACGATGCCGAAGGGGTTGACGGCAGCTACCGGTATGGACGCGCTGACGCATGCGATCGAAGGCTATATCACAAAGGGCGCATGGGAGCTTTCCGATATGTTCCACCTGAAAGCCATTGAAATTATTTCCAGGTCGCTTCGGGGCGCCGTTGCGAATACGGCGGAAGGACGCGAGGGAATGGCGCTCGGACAATACGTCGCTGGCATGGGCTTTTCGAACGTAGGCCTCGGAATCGTACATTCCATGGCCCACCCGCTCGGCGCATTATATGATACGCCCCACGGCGTGGCAAACGCGATCATTTTACCGACCGTAATGGAATACAACGCGCAGGCTACAGGCGATAAATATAAATACATCGCGCAGGCAATGGGCGTTAAGGGTACGGAGAACATGACGCAGGCGGAATACAGAAAGGCCGCGATCGATGCCGTGAAGCAGCTTTCCAAGGACGTCGGCATCCCCGAGAACCTGAAAGAAATCGTCAAACCGGAAGATATCCCCTTCTTGTCCCAATCGGCGTACGACGACGCATGCCGTCCCGGAAACCCAAGAGACACGAGCACGGAAGAAATCGCCGAACTTTACAAGTCTTTATTATAAGCCGGGATACCATGGCAAATATTCTGATTGTGGAGGACGATAAAAGCATCGTAACCAATCTCACTGCGTTTCTGCGAAGCGAGGGGTTTTCTGCAGATTCGGCGGCAGGTCAGAACGAAGCGATCTGTAAAATAGAGGAGCAGCAGTTTGACCTGCTGCTCCTTGACGTTTCTTTAAGCAACGGCAACGGGTTTGCATTATGCCGGGAAATCCGGGAGCATTACGACGTACCGATCATCTTCCTGACTGCGTCGGGAGATGAATTCAGCGTCGTAACGGGATTCGAACTCGGCGCGGACGACTATATCAATAAACCCTTCCGCCCCCGGGAACTCGTTTCCCGCATTAACAACGTACTGCGCCGGCGCACAGCCGCACAGCCGCAGCAAATCACATACGGCGGCATTTCCGTAGATCCCGTACGCGGGACGATTACCAAAAACGGAAGAGAAATTTTTTTATCCGCTCTGGAATATAAATTATTACTGATATTGTTCCATCATAAAGGCGCCGTCCTCTCCCGGGCGAAGCTGCTGGAAGAAATCTGGGACGTAGCAGGAGATTTTGTGAACGACAATACGCTCACCGTATATATCAAACGGCTCAGAGAAAAGATTGAGGACGACCCGCAGAATCCCGCGATCATCAAAACGGTACGCGGAATGGGATACAAAATATAAGAAGGAGGCGGAAATGGCGTTTTTCAGAAATCCGGAAATTAAAAGGTCGATCCTTTTCTTTTGCCTTATTGCCGCGGGTTCCACTGCAGGCGCATGGTTTCTGTCTCCGGAAGCCGCGGCCGTTTCCGCGGTTCTGGCCGTGATATACGCGGCGGTTTATTTTACGTTCACCTATCGAAGGTATAAAAAAATCGCCGCGCTTTCCTTGCAGATCGACGAACTTCTGCATGGCGGCGCGGAACTCAGGATCGACCGCTATTCCGAGGGAGAACTCTCCATACTGCAGAGCGAAATCGCGAAAATGACGGTGCGGCTCCGCCAGCAGGCGGAAGCGCTGCAAAACGACAAGATTTTCCTGGCGGATTCGATTGCGGATATTTCGCATCAGATCCGGACCCCCCTTACTTCCGTGAATATCATCGTATCCATGCTGAGCGGCGAACAGTGTTCCGCGGCGCGGCGCGGAGAACTCCTGCAGGAACTCAGCCGCCTGCTGCTGCGGATCGACTGGCTGATCACCGCGCTGCTGAAAATGTCGAAATTAGATGCCGGCACGGCGCGCTTCCAGAATTCCGTGATTTCCGTCCGCAAGCTGGTCCGGAAAGCGGCGGAACCGCTGGCTGTGCCTATGGAACTGAAAAACCAGCAGCTGTTGTGCGACATCGACGAAAAAATATCGTTTTACGGAGATATGGCCTGGTCGGCGGAAGCGCTCGGCAATATCATTAAGAATTGTATGGAACATACCCCTGCCGATGGCAGCGGGATCATTGAAATCGATGCCGAAGAAAACGTAGTTTTTACGCAGATCACCGTGAAGGACAACGGCTGCGGAATTTCGGAAGAAGATATCCCCCATCTGTTTGAGCGGTTTTACAAGGGTAAAAATTCTTCCGACGGCAGTTTCGGAATCGGCCTTGCGCTTGCCAGAATGATTCTCGGCAGCCAGAACGGCACGGTCAAGGCGGAAAACAACAAAGGCGCGCCGGGCGCGTGCTTTACGATTAAATTTTACAAAGGAGAGATCTGATGCGTCTGTCTACGAAACTCTTAAGGAACCAGATAAAGCTGCTCAAGCCGATCATCACGAACTGCAGTATAGAAATGTCGCGCTCTGCGCAGGATAAACTTGGCAAAATCATGATGGCCGGCAAGCAAAAAGATCTGAATTACGCACACGTCGCATTCAGCAATTTCGAGGCTGCCTTCATCCGGTTAAAGGAGGTCGGCTCCAAGGGCGTGATCCTGTATCTGCATGGCGGCGGATATGTCGCGGGCGACCTCGATTATGCGAAAGGGTTCGGCAGCATCCTCGCCGCGGCGGGCGGAATCGACGTATTTTG
>CABQCN010000284.1 GCA_902462635.1 uncultured Oscillospiraceae bacterium | reverse complement strand
ACGCCGTCATTGCCGAGATAAAACCGGGCTGGTCCGCCAGCGGCGCGACGGCGCCGCTCATCATACTCATGCCTGTCATCAGCACCGCAAACCCGATACAGATGCTGCCGGCATCTTTTTTTCTGTTCTGTTTAGAGAGCATGATCAATAAAATTCCAACCAGCGCGATAATCGGCGACAGGTTGGAAGGATTTAACAGATTGATAAACGGATTTCCGCTTTTGATGCCGGAAAGGCTGAGCAGCCAGGACGTAAGCGTCGTACCGATGTTGGAACCCATGATCACGCCGACCGTCTGTCCGAGTTCCATCAGCCCCGAGTTGACGAGTCCCACGAGCATTACCGTCACTGCGGAAGATGATTGTACCGCTACCGTAATGACGAGTCCGAGCAAAAAGCTCTTGAACGCGTTGGAGGTCATTTTCTTCAAAATCTGCTCCAGGCGCCCGCCTGCCAGCCGTTCGAGGCCGGAAGACATGACGTGCATTCCGAAGAGGAAAAACGCCAGGCCGCCGAGCAGAGTGATCACCATAGTCCAGATATCCATTCTCTTCCGTTAAACCCCTTATATTACAGGATAGCCATAATCAGGCTTCTTTGGGGAATTGTATAACAAAAGTGGACCCTTTGTCAATTTCACTTTCTACAAATATTTCCGCGTTGTGCAGGCGCGCGCCGTGCTTGACGATCGAAAGGCCGAGGCCCGTACCGCCGATTTCTTTCGAATGGCTTTTATCTACGCGGTAGAACCTCTCGAAAATCCGGTCCCGGTCCGCGGCGGGGATGCCGATTCCCGTGTCCCGAACGGTAAACTTTACATATTCTTTGCCGTTTTCGCGTACGTTGGAAATACCGATCAATATTTTGCCGCCCTCTTTGTTATATTTGATCGCGTTCTCCCAGAGGTTGTATACCATCTCCGTTAAAACGGGGCGTACGCCCAGGATGACCGCTTTCTCCGTGCGGATTTCGGATGAAATTCTGTGACGGTCGGAGGCGGCCCGCAGGGATTCGGCGACCTCGCCGGCGACTTCGGCGAGATCGACGGGTTCTTTGATGATTTCGCCGCTGCCCTCGTCGAGCTTCGACAGTTTGATAATATCGTTTACGAGCGTGATGAGCCGTCCCGCTTCCTTATAGATATTTTCTGCGAAATGCGGGATGTCCTCCGGTTTGACGATGCCGTTTTTTATAATCTCCGCATTTCCGGAAATGGAAGTCAGCGGCGTTTTTAATTCATGAGAAACATTTGCCGTAAATTCGCGCCGGAGACGTTCCCGTTCGATCTTCTCCGTAATATCCAGAATGATCAGGGCGGCGCCGATGACGGAAGTTCCATCGGCCTCCCGCACGGGACTTGCGATCAGGCGGTACGTCTTCTCGCCGATCTCCAGATCCTCTTCTACGGATCTGCCTGCGAGCGCGCTGTCCACGGCATTGCGGAACACCTCGCTGCGGTTGAGCGTGAGCACGTTCTGCTTATGCGGTACCTTGTCGGCATTCAGGATCTTAAGCGCGCTGGTGTTGCAGGTGAGTACTTCCGCCATGTGTCCAACGATCACGAGTCCCTCCGCCATATTCTCCGTTATGGAATCGAATTCCTGGCGGCGGCTCCGGAGCTCTTCGATCTGCCGCGCAATCTGCCGGTTCTGCGCGTCGATTTTTTCCAGAAGCGGCGCCAGCTCATCATATGTTTCCGCGTTTTCCGGATGCTCCAGATCGATTTCATTGATCGGCTTTATGATTTTTTTGGAGATCCTCCCGGCGAATACTGCGGCCAGAATCAGCGAGACGATCAGGATCAGCAAAATAGGGGAGAGCATTACGATCGATATCGAAAGCAGCGTATATTGCGTGTCTGAAACGCGCAGCACGCTTCCGTCTTTTAATTTAATGGCATAATATATGATTTTCTCCGTTTGCGTACTGGAATAGCGGACGCTCTCCCCGCTGCCGCTTTCCATCGCTTCTTTGATTTCTTCGCGGTCCGCGTGATTTTCCAGTTCCGCTGCGTCTTTGTAATTATCGTAAAGCACGCTGCCATCTGCCGCGACCCAGGTGATGCGCACGTCCTCGCTGTGCTTGCGCGGGGAACCGGAAAGCTCTTCCAGATATGCGGCGCCGGAAGTCTCGATCCCCTGCGCGATAAAAACCGCTTCATTGCGGAATTCTTCTTTGCTTTTATTATTAAAATAATGATAAAGGGCGCCTACTATACATACGATGCAGGCGAGCCATACCGTAAGCGCAACCGCGAATATCCCTTTGAAAATCTTTTTGCTCATCCTTCTATTCTCCGATTTTGTAACCGATCCCGCGTACCGTTTCTATGATATCTCCCGCAGGTCCCAGCTTCTGGCGCAGCGTGCGGATATGCACGTCGACGGTCCTGCTTTCGCCGTCGAAGCTGTATCCCCAAATTTTATTCAGGATTACATCCCGCGTAAGTACGATTCCTCTGTTTTCCAGCAGCAGGCAAAGCAGATCGAATTCTTTCAGCGTCAGGCTCACGTCTTCGGTCCCTACCCGCACGATATGTTTGGCGGGGCACACGTAAAGCTTTCCGTACGTATATTCCAGATTGCGTTTCCCGTTTTCTTCGGTGCGGCGCAGCAGCGCCTTGATCCTGGCGACAAGCTCCATCATGCCGAACGGCTTTGCCAGATAATCGTCGGCGCCCTCGTTCAATCCTACGACTTTATCGTATTCGCTGCTCTTGGCGGTGAGCATCATCACCGGCGTTTTTTTCAGGGAAGAAGCGCGGATCTTACGCAGCATTTCCAGCCCGTCTTCCTCCGGCAGCATGATATCGAGTAAAATCAAGTCGGGCGTTTCCGTCTTCAGGGCGTTCCAGAAATCGGAAGGCTTCGCGAAGCCGCGCGATTCAAAGCCAACGCTGTTTAACG
>CABQCN010000283.1 GCA_902462635.1 uncultured Oscillospiraceae bacterium | reverse complement strand
CTGGCTTGCCGCCAAGGAAAGCAGACAAATGCATGGCGTTTGAAAGCGTCAGACCATAAATGCCTTCCTTCCCATCGGCGATCAGCGGCTCCGCGCGCAGGATCGCTCCGGCAAACGCATTGAGAACCCCGCTGTGCTGTTCCGATTTTCCGTCTGTATCAACTTCTTTATAGGTACACTGCGGCGCCGCGAAGGCAACGGTATTTGTCTTGGAAAATTCCGGTTCGCTGACCGCAAGTTCCCACAATTTCAATTTTCCGTCTTCCGCGATTATTTTCCCTTTATCGAGCGTAATTTCAAAGCGGTTGCTTCCCGGGGCATCTCCAGTGGACGTAATAAAAGTCCCCGTCGCGCCATTCGCATATTCCACATAAGCCGTGACATCGTCTTCGACTTCGATATCATGCCACTTTCCAAAAGACATATGCGCTTCCACCTTCACCGGCATCCCGCAGATCCACTGCCATAGATCCAGATTATGCGGACATTGGTTCAAAAGGACACCGCCGCCTTCGCCGCTCCAGGTCGCACGCCATGCACCCGAATCATAGTAGGCCTGCGGTCGGTACCAATTGGTAATGATCCAATTTGTGCGCCGGATCCGGCCAAATTCTCCGCTTTGTACCAGTTCGCGCATTTTCCGGTAAATATGGTCCGTTCTTTGGTTGAACATCATGCCGAAAACCACATCGGACGATGCCGCGCACCGGTTCATCTCCAGAACCTGTTTCGTATAGACACCCGCCGGTTTTTCCACCATCACATGGAGTCCCTTCTTCATCGCGGCAATCGCGTATTTCGGGTGGTCGTAATGCGGAACGGCTACAATTACCGCGTCAATCAAACGGTGTGCCGCCTGTTCAATCAGCGCGTCGCCCGTATCATAACAAACCGCACTTGGCAAATGTTCTTTCGCCCATTCCAGGCGCTCGGGATTTATGTCGGCAACGGCGGCAATTGTAATTTCCGGGCATTTCCCCTGTAAAATATTATTGGAATGCCACGTTCCCATATTGCCGAGACCGATAATACCGATTCGTACTTGATCACCCATAAAAAACACTCCTTTTCCCCGTCGTCCGCATCAGTTGCCGTTCATAATGGCATTGATGCGAGCGATTGCCTCCTGACGGGAAGCCTCCTTCATAATCCCAACGTCGAGCAGCCTGCTCGGCATCGAATAACAGTATTTAGACGTATATTCCACTTCGACAGAGGTCGTTTCAAACGTCCAGGGTACATTGTTATTGATCTGCATCTTCACCAGATTCGTGATTTCTTCCATAGACATATCCGTTACGACGTTGTCCTTTACCTCGTTCAAAACATCGTTATAATTCATAATAATCGAGGGAGATGTCGCTTTGTTGAAAATTCCTTTTACGACCTCCAGCTGGTTGCGGCCCCGCTGCGGTTCTTCTCCCGGATTGGATTTCCGTTCGCGGCAGAATACCAGCGCTTTCCATCCCGTCATGGAATTCATACCCTTCTGGAAATAAACCGGTTCGCCGGTAAAATGCGACGTAAAAGAATATTCGGAATATACTTCGATCCCGCCAAGCGCATCTACGATTTTCTCCAAAGAGGTAAAATTCACGCGGATCCAATGGTCAATATGGATGCCCGTATACACATTCTGCTCCAATGTCGCAATCGATACGGCGCAGTCGTTGTTCCCGTAAATTCCCGCATGCGTCAGCTTGTCAGATACCCCGTTTGTGCCATCGAAGCCCTTTGCCTGCGGGAACGGTACGTACGTATCCCGCGGCACCGTCACAAGCAGAATTTTGTGCGTCTGCGGATTTACCACCATTACGATATTGACGTCGCTCCGGCTCTTCGTATTAATATTGCCAGCTACATCGATTCCGCTCAAATACAAGATAAACGGCCTTTCGGTAAGACTGCCCTGCGGAGTGGCCTTGGAGCCATCGTTTGTCGCGGTTTCTTTCTTCATTTCGACTTCGAGATCTCCCAGGATTCTTACATAATTTTCAATATTATCCTCCCGCTCCTGATAGGAATCCGAATAAACCTTATAAAAGTTCGTATCCATCAGTACGGCGCCCGTTTCGCCGTTTTCCAGAAACGCGTTCCACATCGAATTATAATCGTCATAGGCGATTACATTCAGCGTATGGTCAAATTTGGCCGCAAGATTATCGAGTGCCTTTTTCATGGCGTCGAAATCGTGACTCTTCTCCACACCGATTTTATAATCCTTAATATCCTCAATTTTCTGCGCGCTGTCGTCTTTCTTTACAAGTACATGATACGTCGTCTTATAAGTAGTAGAAGGGGTTGTAATGTTGCCGAACAGTCCGATCGCAGGAATCAGGTATTTGATCGAAGCAACGGCGAGCACGATGCTCATCAGAAACGCAAAAACCATGCCGATAATCACCCGCAAGCGCGACCGCGCAATAATAAATATGCCGGAAATCATTAAAAGCAGCGTCAATATAAATACAATCCAGAAAATATAAAACGCTGGCAGCATGTTGAGCTTGATTACAAAAATCACCGTTACCACGGAAAATATCAATTGAAATAAAAATCCTACAATCCCTGTTATTTTTAAATTTTTCATTTGTTCGTTCCCTTCTCTATCCGACTAAAACACCGTTGATCTTTTCGATCGCCTGCAGGCGCGACTCCTCGGACATAACGCCGACGCATAATTTCTGACCCGACATAGAATAGCAGTAATCATATTTATAGTCAACATAAATCGAAGCGGTGTCGATCTGCCAGGAAGCGCCGCTGCCAAGCTGCAGTTTCACGAGTCCCGTAATATCTTCATAGGACAAATTCGTCTGAACGCAATCCGCAATTTCATCCAAAATCTGGGAATAGCTCGACAGAATAGCCGGGGAAATCGCTTTTGCGAAAATTCCTTTGATGAC
>CABQCN010000282.1 GCA_902462635.1 uncultured Oscillospiraceae bacterium | reverse complement strand
GAACGAGGCAAAAGGAAAGCTGCAAAAAGTCATATCGGATCTGAACGCTGTGATGCGCGAGCAATTTATGCAGCAATTCCGCCTGATCCGCGAGAATTTCAAAGACGTATTCCGGGAACTGTTCGGCGGCGGAAAGGCCGATATCGTTTTGGACGAGTCGCAGGACGTATTGGAATGCGGGATCGAGATCCAGGTGCAGCCGCCGGGCAAAAAGCTGCAGAACATGCTTTTGCTTTCCGGCGGAGAACGGGCGCTGACCGCAATCGCGCTTTTATTTGGTATTTTAAAAATGCATCCGTCCCCGTTCTGCCTTCTCGATGAGATCGAAGCGGCGCTGGATGATGCCAATGTGTACAGGCTTTCAGATTATTTGCGTAAAATCGAGAGCGATATGCAGTTCATCATGATTACGCACCGGAAAGGCACCATGGAAAACGCCTGTTCGCTGTATGGCGTCACTATGGAGGAAAAAGGGATTTCAAAGGTCATATCATTAAAAATGAATTCATAAAATAAACGGGATAAGGAGATGCCGGTCATGGGATTTTTCGATAAATTAAAAAGCGGACTCAAAAAGACGAAAGACAGTTTCCTCGGCAAAGTGGATACGATCCTTGCGGGATTCGGTAAAATAGACGAAGCATTGTTCGAAGAATTGGAGGATGTCTTGATTTCTTCTGATTTCGGCGTACAGACAACGCAGGAAATTTTAAAAAAGCTGCGGGAGTACGTCAAATCGCATAAACTCACGGAGGCTGCGCAGATTCGTACGGCGTTGCAGGAAATTATCTCCGAACTGCTCGATATCGGAGAACGCGGCATCGATTTGGAGGCGGTGCCGGCGGTCATTACGATCATCGGCGTGAACGGCGTCGGAAAAACGACTTCGATCGGGAAAATCGCGCACTTGTATAAAGAAGCCGGCAAAAAGGTACTGCTCGCGGCCGGCGACACCTTCCGCGCGGCCGCGATCGATCAGCTCGGGATCTGGGCGGAGCGGAGCGGAGCGGACATGATCCGGCAGGGAGAAGGCGCGGATCCGGCGGCCGTTTTATTTGACGCCTGCAAAGCCGCGAAAGCCAGAAATTGCGACGTTCTGATCTGCGATACTGCCGGTAGACTGCATAACAAAAAAAATCTGATGGAGGAGCTGGCAAAAATGGCGCGCGTCGTGGCGCGGGAATTGCCGGATGTGAGGCGGGAAACGTTTCTCGTGCTTGATTCCACAACGGGACAGAACGCCGTAAACCAGGCAAAAGCCTTTTCCGAAGTTGCAGAACTTACCGGAATCGTTCTCACAAAGCTGGATGGTTCCGCCAAAGGCGGAATCATTGTTTCCATTTGCAATGACCTGAAAATTCCGGTGCGGCTGGTCGGTGTCGGCGAGGGAATCGGCGATATGCAGCCTTTCTCTCCGGAAGATTATGTCAAGGCACTGTTTGAATAATACGGATAGATCGGAGCGTCGGTATGTTTCAGGATCTGCATTCTCATACGTATTTTTCCGCTTGCGGCGCGGATGAGCCGGAACTTTTGATTGAAAAAGCCATA
This sequence comes from uncultured Oscillospiraceae bacterium, assembly GCA_902462635.1. Lineage (GTDB taxonomy): Bacteria > Bacillota > Clostridia > UBA1212 > UBA1255 > Egerieisoma. The sequence continues at coordinate 1,357 of CABQCN010000282.1, read as the reverse complement.
GAATCCGGCATCGATGTTTTAGGCGTTACGGATCACAATTACGGAATCGGCGACCGCAAACGTCCGTATTTTGATCTGCTGACAACGCTTCAGGCAGCATACCGCGGGCGGATTCGTTTGTGCCGCGGCATTGAAATCGCCACGGTGCAGAATCTTTGCCTCCGGCCGGAGGAAGAAATTTCCTATTTTGATTATTGCCTTGTGGAACACCTCGACAGGTCGGACAGCTGTGTGGGAGGCGACCGGATCGTTCCGTTTGCAAGGCGGTGCGGCTGCCCGACCGGAATCGCGCACACCGATTTGTTTTCCTATTTGGAACGGACGGAGATGGATCCGCGGAAAACGGCGTTTTCTGGGAGATGAACGTCAATTACGATTCGATCCACGGGTTTCGGGAACATGCGTACGTACGGGATTTTATGGAGAAGAAGGATCAGCAGGAAATCGTAAAAAAATCAGGCATCCGTCTCAGCGTGGGATTCGACAGCCACAGATGCGGGGAATACCGCGCGGACCGCGTGAAGAATATGTGTAATTTTATTGAAAATTTAGGGATTCCGCTCTTTGCGCCGTAAAAGGATATTGTATTTATTCTCTGATTCCGATATAATTCCAAAGTATGTTTTGCATCAAACCTGAAGTGAAGGAGTGTATTTATGGACAAGACCATTTTAAAGCTCGACAGCGGCTGGCGGATCGCTTACGAGGAGAATTATATCTGTAAAGAGTACGCGGATACTTTGCGGGATATCAAAACGCTGAAGGAGAAAAAACTGCCGGAAATTCCCGCAAGCGTCCCGGGCAATTTTGAATGCGACCTCTATAAAGCAAACGTCATCGGGGACCCGTTTTTCGGGATGAACACGCTGGCAATGCAGGATCTTGAGAACCGTCATGTCTGGTATTTTACGGAATTCGACATCGACAGCCCGGACGGGACGGAATACATAAAATTTGACGGAATCGATACGGTTGCGGATATCTATGTGAACGGAACGCTTGTAAAACATGTGGATAACATGTACCTGTCTTACGAAATCGACCTGCCGCAGCTGAAAAACGGCAGAAACGAAATTCTCGTCCATATTACGCCGGCCTCGATCGCAGCCCGCGAATACAGGCTGCCGCCTTCGAGCAATGCGCAGGAATACGGATACGATTCGCTTTATCTCCGTAAAGCGCCGCATATGTTCGGCTGGGATATCATGCCGCGCATCGTATCGTGCGGAATCTGGAAACCCGTTACGATTCTGCGCCGAAAAGCCGACCGGATCGACGACGCTTTTCTTTATACGACCGGCGTGGATCCTGCCAACAACTTCGCAGCAGCGTCGCTGTTCTTCCACGTAGACGTTTC
>CABQCN010000281.1 GCA_902462635.1 uncultured Oscillospiraceae bacterium | reverse complement strand
AGGCGGATGTGGTGAAGGATCGTTTCGGCAGGCTTCTGGAACTGCAGAATACGATCAGCCGCGAGAAAAACGAGGCTTGCGTGGGGAAAACGCTCGAGGTGCTTTGCGAGGGTCTCAGCCGTACGAACGCATCGCGTTTTACCGGCAGAACAGAGGGGAATAAAATCGTGAATTTTACGGCGGAGAAGATCTCCGCGGCGGAAGCGGAAGGAAAATTTGTGAAGGTTTATATCGATAGCGCGCAAACCTGGTCTTTGGAAGGGCATGCGCTGGAATGGGAGGAATCATGATGTACCGGCCGATTTTGGATTTTAAGGAGACGCAGATTGCGATCAAGCAAGTGAAGGATTTTTTTCAAAAGGAACTGGCGGATGCGTTGCATCTGATGCGTGTGACGGCGCCTTTGATGGTGACGCCGGATTCGGGGCTGAACGACTGCCTGAACGGTACGGAGCGTCCGGTGCAGTTCGATTTGCTGGAGACCGGAAAGGATGTGCAGATCGTGCAGTCGCTTGCGAAGTGGAAGCGCTTTGCGCTCGGCAAATACGGGTTTGCGCCGGGAGAGGGGCTTTACACCGACATGAATGCGATCCGGCGCGACGAGATTACGGATGCGCTGCATTCCGTCTATGTGGATCAATGGGACTGGGAGCTGGTAATCCGGAAAGAAGACCGGAATCCGGAAATACTGAAAGATACGGTTTGTAAAATTTATGCCGTGATCAAGGCGACGGAGACGATGGTTCGCGGCCTGTACCCGCAGCTTGCCGGCAGCATGAGCGGTTTTTGCCTTCCCGACGAAATTACTTTTATTACGTCGCAGGAGCTGGAAGATTTGTATCCGGATCGCACGCCGAAGGAGCGGGAAACGCTTTATACGCGAGAACACGGGGCGGTTTGCCTGATGCAGATCGGCGGCAGGCTGCGTTCCGGCGTTCCGCACGACGGGCGCTCGCCGGATTATGATGACTGGAATCTGAATTGTGATATATTATTATATTATCCCGTGCTCGATGTTGCGTTTGAAATTACGAGCATGGGCATCCGTGTGGATGAAACGTCCCTGGCCGCCCAGCTTGCGGCGTCCGGCTGCGCCGAACGCGCGGCGCTGCCGTTCCATAAGGCGGTGCTGGACTGCAAACTGCCCTATACCATTGGGGGCGGTATCGGGCAGTCCAGGCTTTGCATGTATTTTCTTGGTAAACGGCATGTGGGGGAGGTTCATGTTTCCGTCTGGCCGGAAGAGCAGGAAGCGCGGCTGCGCCAGGAAGGATGCTACCTTCTCTGATTTCTTTGATTCCGGCTGCTGCGGTCGTTTCGGTTATTGTAATGATTGCGGCCGCCGGTATTTTTATATCTGCGGTCCCTGCCGCCGTTTTTTCTCCTGTTATGCACGACGACGATGCGGATGATGATTACCGTCACAAGCGCTGCCAGGATACCGCCGGTGATGGCGATGATGAGAAATGTGGTATCGTTGTTATTTGACGGGGGATTTGCAATGGCGCCGCTTGCCGTAGGCGTTTCCGCAGAAGCCCCGTTCTGTCTGTCCGTGCCAGTGGGATCCGACGTTTCGACGAGGGGCGTATTCGGATTCGGTTTTGCCGTGACGACGGCGGCGCCGGTGTCGCTTACCGTGATGCGAATGAAGTTTTCGCTCGGCATCGGCGCGTAGGCGCCGTCCGTCCCTTTGACTGCGGTGATATTTGCCTTTCCCTCGCCGACGATCACCAATTGATTGCCTACGATTTGCAGTACGTTCTTATCGTTGCTTTCGAAACGCATGATTCCGTTCCCGCTGCCTCCGGAGGCGCTGAGCGTGATCGGTGCGGTCCCTACCGTAAGCGTGGTGGGAAGATCTGCGATGACGACCGCGTTTTGCTTTTGCAGCGTAATTTTCTTGCCGCCCCCCTTGGATAACCCATATTTTTCCGCAATGGATTTCCCGGTAGCCTCCGCCAGTTTTTTGAGATTATCATCTTTGGATAAGAAGGAAAGATCCTTCTGGTTGGAAAGATAACCGTGCTCTATGATCATGGATGGAATGTTTTCCTGTACGCAGAAGCGGATGATACCGTAATAATCAGCCGGTTCTCCATTGGGATAATCATAATATTCGTCGTGTCCCAGGAGGCTTGTTTTGGTGCCGATCTTTTTCATGCCAAGCGTTTCGAATTTTGAAAGGATTTTATTTGCGATCTCCGTCGCTTCTTCTGCCAATGCCGGCCTGTAATTGCCCTTTGGCACGAATATTTCGCTGCCGCCGAAATAATCCGCATTTTCCAGCGCATTCATATGGAGCGAGACCATGAGGTCGGCCTTGAGATCGGCGGCGACTTTCGTACGTGTCAGGACGGATAATTTTACATCGTCGTAGCGCGTCATATAAACTTTGACACCGCTGTATTCCGAAAGATATTCCCAGACAAACCTGGCGACCTTTAGATTCAGATTTTTTTCATAATACGTCTTGCCGTTCAGTGATCCTTCCGTTCCGTTATCGCTCCCGCCATGTCCGGGATCGAGTACGATGATTTTATCGTTATCGGCGCTGACCGGTAGAGTGAAAGCGGTAAATAATGATAGAATTATCAATAATAATACGTTCTTTTTAATTGCCCCTGTCGTCATGTCCATCATCCTTTGTAAATAAAATATCTTTCGTAAAACAACAAACCTAGCATACCACAAAAAATTAGAGGACTCAACTTCTATTCTATAGTTTTTTTTATTGCCTGGCTGTCCGGATTTTCGTTTATTTATAAACAAAAATGCGAGTTTTCTTGAGGAGTTGTCTACCCGATTTTACTTCTTTTTTATAAAAATATTTTTTTTATTTTTCAGAAAATTTATTTTACAAAACTACCCGCACATTTTACCGTGATCCTGTAAAATAAAATCGGCGCGTTCGTCGAAATTCGACGGACAGGGGC
>CABQCN010000280.1 GCA_902462635.1 uncultured Oscillospiraceae bacterium | reverse complement strand
TGCTTCTTCGCGGCGCAATCTGGAAATCACCGAGACGCTTAGAGACAAAAATAAAAAGGGATCCCTGCTGTGGGTATTGGATAAGACGGTGACGTCGATGGGCGCCAGGCTGCTGAAAAAGTGGCTGGAGCAGCCGCTGATCGATCGCGACGCCATCAATGAACGGCTGGACGCCGTGGCGGAATTGAAGGACGCCTTCCTGCTCCGCAGCGAACTCCGGGAATTGCTGGCGGGCGTTTACGATATGGAGCGGATCGCCGGTAAAATTACGCTTGGCACCTGCAATGCGCGCGATCTCGTTTCGCTCCGGCAATCCGCCGGGAAGATGCCGTATATCCGTGAAACGCTTGCCGCGTGCAAAGCGCCGCTGCTGCAACGCATTTATGCGGAGACGGACGGTCTGGAGGATGTCTGGTCGCTTTTGGAAAAAGCAATCGAGGAGGATCCGCCGCTTGCGCTGAAGGAAGGCGGGATCATCAAGCAGGGGTATCATCCGGAGGTGGACGCATGCCGCTCGGCTTCCGTCAACGGGAAAGCTTGGCTTGCGGAACTGGAAGCGAAGGAACGCGAGGCCACCGGGATCCGCAACCTGAAGATCGGCTACAATAAGGTGTTCGGCTATTATTTAGAGGTGACGAAGTCTTATATGGATCTCGTCCCGCCTACTTACATCAGAAAACAGACGTTGGCGAACAATGAACGGTATATTACGGAAGAACTCAAGAAAATGGAGGACACGATCCTCGGCGCGGAGGAACGGTTGATGCGTCTGGAGTTCGAAGTGTTCTGCGAGGTGCGGGAATTTGTCCTCGGGCAGGCGGAGCGCCTGCGTACGACGGCGGCGGCGATCGCAAGGCTCGACGCGCTGGCCTCCTATGCGGAAACTGCCGACCGGGAGAATTACTGCCGACCGGAAATCCTGGAAAGCGATGCCTCGCTGATTTCGATCCGCGAAGGCAGGCATCCCGTGGTAGAGAAGATGAATTCCTCCGGCGATTTCGTGCCGAACGACGCGCTGCTCGATTGCGGGGAGAATCTGCTTCTCGTGATCACGGGGCCGAATATGGCCGGCAAATCTACTTATATGCGCCAGGTGGCGCTGATGATCCTCATGGCGCAGGCCGGTTCTTTTCTTCCGGCGGCGGAAGCCCGGATTTCGGTGGTGGATAAGCTTTTCACACGGGTCGGCGCGTCCGACGACCTGGCGTCGGGGCAGAGTACGTTTATGGTGGAAATGACCGAGGTTGCGAATATTCTTTCCAATGCGACGCCGAAGAGTTTCCTGATTCTCGACGAAATCGGGCGCGGCACGAGTACCTTCGATGGTCTCAGCATCGCCTGGGCGGTGCTGGAATATATTGCCAATTCTCTTAAATGCCGCGCAATGTTTGCGACGCATTACCATGAGCTGACGGAGCTGGAAGGCACGGTGCCCGGCGTGGTGAATTATTGTGTGGATGTCAGGAAGAAAGGCGACGATATCGTATTCCTGCGTAAAATGAAACGCGGCGGCGCCGATGGCAGCTACGGAATTTCCGTGGCTGCGCTGGCGGGAATTCCGAAAGTCGTAACGCTGCGCGCGCATGAAATTTTACAGCAGCTGGAGGAACAGGATATCCAGGGGAAAGGAAAGCACGGCAGAAAGTCCCGCCCGAAGGCGCAGAGCGCTTCTTCGGAAGAATACGGGCAGCTCGATCTGTTGTCTTTCACCGCAAATTCGGTGATGCAGGATGAAATCATCAGCGAATTGAAGGATCTGGATGTGCAGTCCCTGACGCCGATCGAGGCGATGAATATTTTATACCGGCTCCATCAGAAAGCCGAGAAAAGAATGTAACGTTACGGAAGGACAGTTTGATGGCGACCAGAATGATTCCGCGGGAAGAAACGGAAAAACAGAATTATTATATGCAGTGTGTGCGGGATTTCAATGCCGGCAGGAGCGAACCGCCGGTAGCATGTATCAAAACGTTCGGCTGCCAGATGAATGAACACGATTCCGAGAAAATTGCCGGAATGGCGGAACGAATGGGCTACCGGATCGTTCCCGATGAGATGGAAGGCAGATACGGGGGACAGATCTGCGATTTGATAATTTTCAATACGTGCTGTATCCGTGAAAATGCGGAGGAGAAGGTGTTCGGCCATATCGGCGCTTTGAAGGGCGCAAAGCGTGCGAAACCGGAGATGCTTACGGTTGTCTGCGGCTGTATGACGGAGCAGCCGCACGTCGTGGAGGAAATCAACCGGAAATATCAAAATGTGGACGTGGTGTTCGGCACGCATACGCTTTACCGCTTGCCGGAGTTTCTGTATCATGCGCTGTTCGACGGCAGACGCGTGTGCGAATTGTCGCACACGGAGGGCGAGGTCGCCGAGGGATTGCCGGTCAGGCGCGGCAGCAGGCAGAAGGCTTGGGTGACGATTATGTACGGCTGCAATAATTTTTGCACGTATTGCATCGTACCGTACGTGCGCGGCCGGGAGCGCAGCCGAAGAAAAAGCGATATTTTACGGGAAATCAAGGAGCTTGCAGATGCCGGCGTGCGCGAAATTACGCTGCTGGGGCAGAATGTGAACTCCTATGGAAAGGATCTTCCGGATAACGAGGGGTGCGCAGGCTTTGCCGCGCTGCTTACCGCGATCTGTGCGGAAACGGAGGGCAGCAGTCTGCGCCGGATCCGTTTTATGACGTCGCATCCGAAGGATCTTTCGGAGGAATTGATGGATGTCATGGCGCAATATCCGGCAGTGTGCAGCCAGCTTCATTTACCGGTGCAGTCGGGCAGTACGGAGGTTTTACGCAGGATGAACCGCCGCTATACGAAGGAGCAGTACGTTGCTCTTGTGGATAAAATTTGTGCGCGGATTCCGGGAATTACGCTTTCTACGGATATCATCACCGGCTTCCCGGGGGAGACGGAGGCTGATTTTTTGGAGACGTTGGATTTG
>CABQCN010000279.1 GCA_902462635.1 uncultured Oscillospiraceae bacterium | reverse complement strand
ATATAACAAAAATGTTGGTTTGTCAATGTTTATTTTTTTGAATTTATTTAGACGGTATCTTTATATAAAAACAAATTTTTTGTCTTCCTAATAAAGCCATAATGGCGAAGCGTATTCTGCACGTTCCAATATAAAAAAAGAAACACGCCGGGAAACGATACCGGCAATTTGCTGCGATCTGCCGCAGCCGGCGTCTTGCTGTGCGTGTTTTCGCTATTTCGTCATGTGATCCGCAGCGGTTTACAAGAATTTTAAAAAGTAAATTATAATTTCACGAGCGTTGCGGCGGCGTAACTCTGCCCATCGGCGCGCTCGTCTTCCTCCGGTAAAATCAAATCCGCTTCCAGATCCGGGTATTCGCCGGCAAGCACTTTACGGCAGCGCCGCAGCAATAGCGCGCCGCCGGGGCCGGCAGAAATGCCGCCCATCACGATGACATGCTCCGTCTTGTAAAATTTCTGATACGTATAAATCGCATGCGCCAGATAGCATCCGATCGTATCGAATACCGCTGCCGCCGCGGGATCGCCGGACTGTACCAGGCGCTGTACCTCCCGAACCCGGTCCTGCATCGTCATGCCGCCGTCACGGAGGGGGATTCCCGTTTCATGCGCCAGGCGCACAACGGCTTCCGAGGAAAGGTAGGTTACGCCGCATCCGAAATCGCCCGACCAGGGATCAGGCGCCGTCCTCCGCAGATCCAGAGGCAGAAAGGCAAACTCGTTGAGGCGCCCCGTAACGCTGCCGCTGCCGTCCACGTAGCCTCCCGCTTCGCTCGTCCCCATCGAAATGCCGACCACATTCCGCGCCTTGCGGGAAAGGCTGCCCGCCAGCGCCGCCGCATCGCCGTCGTTTGCAATCGCAAACGGGATGTGTTCTCCTAAGGCCGCGCATACGCGGGGATAGATATTCGTAATTTTTTCTTCGAACGCTTGCTGCGGGACGCTGCGGAAGACGGACGCGATCCGCGTCCTGTTGTTTACATAAATTCCCGCCGTGCTGATTCCGATCGCGTCTACGCGCGGCAATGCGGCCGCGGCGCGGCGCAGCGATGCGGTCAGTTCCGCGATATGGTAATCCGGATCCGCGTGTTCCAGCGGCCGCCACGGCTCCGTAACACGGTATACCGGTTTCCCATCGATCAGCGCGCAGACCTTGCGGTTGCTGCCGCCCACGTCGATGCCGATGCGGCAGCCGTCCAGGAAGCCGCCGGCAGCGGCAGCGCGTTCCGAGGCCTGCGGCGTTTCTTCCAAAGGCAGCGCACAAACTTCAAATTCTTTTTCATAGATCGTTTCCATCGTTTGCCGGTCGAACGCGCGCGCCCCCGTCTCGCTGTAAAGCGTTCGGATATATTCTGCGGCGCGCGCGTCCCCGCAGACAGAGACGCGCCAGCCGCCGCGGCTCCAGAGCATGAATTTGACGATCCGCTCAAGATAGGCAAGATCGGCAGCGGCGTACGTTTCGCCGCCGTGCACGAACGTATCGAAAACGCTGATATCGCCGTTCTCCCGCTCCACCGCAATGGAAACGGGCCGGGTTGCGTCTTTTAAAAACGCGTCCATATAAAGCCCCAGCGGGACGAATTCCGGATCCGCCGCGGGACGGTTTCCCACCTCAACTGCAATCCCGTGTAAACGCATTATAAAAGCCTCCCGATCCTGCTCCTTACTTCGCTTTCAAATTTCCGGATATAGGAACAGATAAAATCCTGCGGCGGCTCACCGCCCACAATGCAGTCCGTGACGTCGATTCCGTAAGAACAGCTTTCAAAGCTGTCCGTATCATGGCTTGCGTAGAACGTCGCGTTGGCAAGGCGTCTGCCGATGGCGGCGCTGTCATACCGCTTGCCGCCCGCAATCTGACTGTCATAAACCCCAAGCAGAGCGGCCGCAAGATTCGGATGCGCCGCCGTGTCGAAGCACACTTTATCTTCGTCGCAAAGCCAATCCAGTCCTCTCCAGACCTCGAGCGCATATATTTTTGCAGGACGCTTTTCCGGCGGCAGGCTGCGTACCGCCTCCGCAGCGCGCAGCGCGGTCGCCACATGCGTATCGTGCTTATCCGCGAAATTATGAATATAAAGCGTCTCCGGCGCGCATTGCGCGATAACCGCCGCCAATTCCTCCGTTACTGCGGACCGGCCGGAGCTGTCGGGATCTTTCACCGCAGCGCTGGGATAGCCGAGCAAGAACTGCGCGGAATAGCCGCCGACCGCAGCGGCCCGTTTCTGTTCGCCGATGCGGACGCGTTTCATTTCTTCATCCGTGTAGTCTTTATAGATGCCCGTTCTCGGCGAACCTGCGCCGTCCGTCACTACGACGCCTGTAAACCACTTGTTTTGTTTGCCGTAGCAGGCGGCTGCCGGCGCGAAAGCCATGATTTCGATATCGTCCTGATGCGCCGCGATACAAAGGTCCGTGGTGCGCGCAAGCGCCGTCTTCTCCTCCGCGCCGTCCGGAATATATAATTCCGCATTTCCATTGTAAAATTTCATGACTGGCACATCCTTTCCGGAAGCATTATTTCGTTACGGTTACTTTCTTCAGGTTCCGCGGCTGATCCGGGTTCAGGCCTTTCTGGGCGCAGAGGCTTTCCGCAAAGCACTGCGCGAAAACGGCGAATACGAACGGAGAAGTAAACTGGCTGCCGGAATCCGGCAGCAGGAAGGCCAGCGGTTCTTTTGCCGCGAGCGTTTCGTCGTCCGTTACGGTCAGCGGCTGCGCGCCGATTTCCCGCAGGCGGCAGGCCAGATCCGCATTATCTTTCTGCGCGGCGCCGCGCGGTGCATAAAGAAGGACCGGCATTTCGGAATCCACCTGCGCCAGCGGCCCGTGATAGAAATCCGCGGCGGAATACCCCTTCATTTTGACATAGCACGTTTCCTGCGTTTTCAGCGTGGCTTCCAGCGCAACGGGATACGTCAGCCCGCGCGAAAGTACGAAGCCCTGTTCCAT
>CABQCN010000278.1 GCA_902462635.1 uncultured Oscillospiraceae bacterium | reverse complement strand
CATGGGGATCCCTTATAAAGAAAAAAACATTTCGATCATCAGCATAGCAATGGATGCGCCGCAGAATGTCATTAGTGCGCTTACGGGAAAAATAGGACGTCTGAAGGGAATTTCCACGAAGACGACGTATTCGAACCATTGAATTTATGTGATCGTGCACCAGAGCACCATGTCCTGCGTGATTTCTATGCCGCGCAGCTTCAGCGCCTCGTAGAATGCGGTTTCCAGAAGACTGTGCGCGCAGCAGCCGGAGAAAAACCCTGTGCCCTCCGCAAGATGCGCGGGAATCTGTTTTTTGACAATTTTCAGGCAGCGCTGATAGAGCGCATTTTGCAGGGCGTCCATTTGCGCCCGAACGGGCGCGAGCACGTCCAGCAGCTGCCGGTATTCTCCGTTCCGTTCGTCTAACACGGGGACCGTTACGAGAAACGGCGCTTCTTTTTTGATTTTTCCTTTTTGCAGCAAAAGTGCAATGCTCGGCGCATCCTGTACGGATTCGCCGTCCAAGATGCGCCGAAAGGCTTCCGCTTCTTGTTTGCTGCCGCGCAGATCGGGAATCCTGTTTTGCGAAAAATAATATTCCCGCAAGTTGAGGGAAGGATACCCTGTAAGATAGATTCCGCTGCTTTCCCGCAGATTCATCGCTTCATACGTGGTACCAAGCAAGAACCAGCCTTTGTCGGTTCCGCAGTGTCTTTGCTCTGTATTCAGACATAACGTGCCGGTCAGCATCAGCAGCAGCCGGTCGAACGGCTTGTCACTGCCGCGGAATCCAATCGAACGGATTTTCTCTTCCAGCGCGTAAATCGATTGGAGAATCGATGCCGCTTGTATTTTTGTGAAAGCATCGCTGCCTTCGAGCAGCGCTCTGCCCGCCGTTTCATCCAGAATCAGAAACATCGTACGGTAGCGGTTTCCGATTTGTTTCATCAGATGGACTCTCACCAATTTCCCGAGCGCATCTTCTATGTAATCCGCCGATACGCCGAGTTCGGATGAAATTTCCGTAACGGTCTTCGGAATTTGATATGCCGCGATCGCTATATTTTGTGCCAGCAGGCTTTCCAGCGCTTTTTGTGCCTCGTTAAGGCAGCTGTTTTTTGGCCCGCATCGGTTCAGATATCCGCCCCAGCACAACGTCAGTTTTTTCGCTTTACAGTATCCGTTTTCCATATACTCCATTTTTTCTATTTCCTCCCGCAGCTGGCTCTTTGATTGGTTCAATCGCCATTTTACCGAAGAAAGAGGAATTGACAGTTCTCGTGCGACCGTGTTGTAATCTTTTCCCTCCAGCCAATATAAAATGCAGACGTCCCGGTAATTTTTTGCCAGATAAGAGACTGCGCGGCGTACTTTTGAAATATCGCTTTTCCGTAAATATTCTGTTTCCGGTGTTTCGTCCGCCGTTCCGGATCTGCTGACAATCAGTAAATCATCTGTCGGTATTTCACAGGAAAATCGTTTCGTACGCATACAAACATTGCGCGCAATTCCCCACAGCCACGGTAAAATCCGCTCCTTTTCCCGGATATTCTGATACGAACGGATCGCCGTCAATACGATTTCTTGTGTCAAGTCTTCTGCCTTGAATACATCGTTCGTCCTGTTATATGCAAAACGGAACAGTTTGTCCAGTTCAGAGGTAATTAAATCTGCAAGTTCTTTTTCCATTGTTCCATCCTCTCCGAAGATATGAAAGTATCCGCTTTCTCTGTTCTGTCTTTTAAAAAAACAATTTGTTAGGCGTACAATGGAAATTTCTATTTTTATTCGATGGCAGGAACTGGTAAACGCAGGGCGGGAGAGCGATTCATAAGGAATGCGGTTTACAAGGAAGACGTCTGTTTCGGCGTTTCCAGGTTCTTCCACCTCTCGCCTCCCGCCGCCCGGGTTTCGTACAATTTCCTGCGGTTTCTGTTCGAAACAAAACGGGAGCGCGGGCCAAAGCTCAGTTTCGTACCTTTTCCCGGGACTTCTGCCTGAAATTGGATCAGACCTTTGTATATTTTTGTATATTTTGAGTTTTGCCGAGAATCGTGATATAATCCCCACTCGGCAGGAATTCTGAAGCAAGCACAGGTGTCTGAAATTATGAGCAAAAGGCAAGAGGAAAGCAGATTGGGAAGCGAGAGCATCTGGAAAGTGGTATTGAGTCTTGCGATTCCCACGATGCTGGCACAATTCGTAAACGTACTCTACAGCATTGTAGACAGAATCTATATCGGCAATATGCCCGGAATCGGTGACCTAGCGCTCGCCGGGGTCGGTATCTGCGGCCCCATCGTCACCCTGCTGGCCTCTTTCGGTAGCCTCGTAGGACTCGGCGGCGCCCCGCTCATGGCGATCAGGCTCGGAGAACAAAACCGGAAAGGCGCAAGGCAAATTGTAGCAAACAGTTTTATTCTGCTCACCGGACTTTCTGTAATTCTCACAATCGCCGTATTTCTGTTAAAAAACGACTTACTCCATTGGTTCGGCGCAAGCCGGACATTATACCCCTATGCAAACGAATATCTGACATGGTACGCAGCAGGCACATTATTTTCGATACTCAGCACCGGGCTGAATTCCTTCATCATCTGTCAGGGCTTCGGAAAAATCGGCATGTTTACCGTTATGATCGGCGCCATAAGCAACATCGTTCTGGATCCGGTATTCATATTTGCATTTGGACTCGGCGTCAAAGGCGCCGCGATCGCAACCGTGCTCTCTCAGTTTTTCTCGGCAGGATTCGCATTGAAATTTCTATGCGGCCGATATACAATCGTCCGTATTACACTTCGGGGATATTCCTTAAAAATCATGCGCCGCATCCTGCTGCTCGGCCTCTCCCCGTTTCTGATCATTGCTACCGACAGCATCATGCTCCTCGCATTAAACGGCATTTTACAAAAATACGGCGGCACAGACAGCGACAACCTCATCGCCGCCGCAACGATCATGCTCTCCTTTATGCAAATCGTCACCC
>CABQCN010000277.1 GCA_902462635.1 uncultured Oscillospiraceae bacterium | reverse complement strand
CCTTGATCGCACATTCGTTGGCCTCGGCGCCTGAATTTCCGAAAAACACCTTTTTCATTCCCGTTCTCCGGCATAACAGCTCCGCCAGTTTGACACACGGCTCCGTATAATATAAATTCGAAGCGTGCTGCAGCGTACGGATCTGCGCCGTCACCGCATCCTGCCATGCGCTGTCGCACATGCCGAAAATGTTTACGGCAATTCCGCTGCCAAGATCAATGTACCGTTTCCCGTCCGAGTCCCGGAGCACCGCGCCCTTGCCGCCGGTAAGCGCCACCGGGAAGCGTCCGTATGTATGCGCGATATATGCGCTGTCTTTTTGTAAAAGTTCTTCCATTTTATCCTCCATCCGAAATACTCACCCTTCGGTAAACATGGTGCCGATTCCTTCGTCCGTCAGCGTCTCGATCAGGATCGAATGCGGAACTCTGCCGTCGATGATAAATACTCTGTTCACGCCTCTGCGGATCGCTTCGATACAGCATTCCACTTTGGGGATCATGCCGCCCGAAATCACGCCGTCCCGCATCAGCGTAGGCGCGTCGCTGACCTGGATCTGCGGAATCAGGGAGGACGGGTCGTCTTTATCACGTAAAATGCCGCTGATATCCGTCATGGAAATCAGGCTTTCCGCTCTGAGCATTCCCGCAATTCTGGAGGCGGCCGTATCCGCGTTGATATTGTAGACGTTGCCTTCGCGGTCGCAGCCTACCGTGGAAATCACCGGGATATACCCCTTTTCCAGAACGTCCGTAATCAGCCGCGTATCGACGCCGGTGATCTCCCCGACATAGCCGAGCGCGGGATCGAGCTGTTTTGCTTCGATCAGATGCCCATCGGCGCCGCTGAGTCCAATCGCCCGCCCGCCCGTATTTTGCAGGAGGTTCACAAGGTTTTTGTTGATTTTTCCGGCAAGCACCATCTGTACGATATCCGCCGTTTCCGCGTCCGTTACGCGCAGCCCGTTTACGAATTCCGACTTTTTCCCGATTTTTTTGAGCATTTCACTGATTTCCGGCCCGCCGCCATGCACGAGCACGACCTTAATGCCGATCAGAGAGAGGAGTACGATATCCCCCATGACGGCTTTTTTCAAGTCTTCGTTGACCATGGCGTTCCCGCCGTATTTTACGACGATGATTTTATTGTAATACTTCTGTATATAAGGAAGCGCGTGGATCAGTACCTCTGCGCGCTGCGCGTTATTCAGTTCCATATCGAACACCTCTCTCACGTCCTGTAGTCCCCGTTGATTTTCACATAATCGTATGTCAGGTCGCAGCCCCAAGCGGTTGCCGCGTAACTTCCGTCTTTCAGATCGACCAGAATATCGATTTCTTTTTCTAAAAGGATTTCTTTTGCCTGTTCCTCGGAAAAGCTGACGCCGGCGCCGTTTTCGCACACGATGATCTTCCCCTTCGCCGAGCGGAACGCTACGTCGATTTTGTTGACATCTACGGGTGCGCCGCTGTAACCGATCGCGCAAAGCACCCTGCCCCAGTTGGCGTCGGCGCCGAACATGGCTGCTTTGAGTAAGGAGGAACAAATGACGGACTTCGCCGTTTTACGGGCAATTTCCGCCGTCTTCGCGCCGGATACGCAGCATTCGATCAGTTTTGTGGCGCCTTCCCCATCCGCGGCGATCATGCGGCACAGCCGCACCGTCAGCATATGCAGCGCTTTGCAGAACGTCTCAAAATCGTCTCCTTCCGCGGTGATCTCCGGATTTCCGGCCATTCCGTTGGCAAGGATCGCCACCATGTCGTTCGTAGAGGTATCTCCATCGATGCTGATCATATGGAAAGACGTTTCGAGATCCGCGCGCAGCGCTTTCTGCAGCATCGCAGGCGAAATCGCCGCGTCGCAGGTGATAAAAATCAGCATCGTCGCCATGTTGGGATGGATCATGCCGGAACCCTTGGCGATTCCGCCCATTTTACAGGAGACACCCCCGATTTCGAAATGGACGGCGGTTTCTTTAATCACGGTATCCGTGGTCATGATGGCTTCCGCTGCGTACTTGCTTCCTTCCGCGTCGGCGGTAAGGCTTGCGTAAAGCTCCGCAATGGAATTCCGGATCGGTGCGGTATCGAGCGGCATTCCGATGACGCCTGTGGAGGCGACGACGACGTCCTGTTTTTCGATTCCGCATTCCTTGGCGGCAATGGCGCACATTTCAACCGCTTTTTCGAAGCCGTCCGCGTTGCACGTATTGGCGTTGCCGCTGTTGCAGAGAATCGCGGAAGCTCTGCCGTTCTCCAGATGTTTTTTGTCTACTGCGATCGGCGCGCCTTTAACCAGATTCGTGGTATAGACCGCGGCGGCCGCCGCTTCTTTTTCACTCAGAATGAGTGCCAGATCGCGTTTGTTTTTATTTTTACGGATTCCGCAGTGTATTCCGCCTGCCCGGAATCCTTTCGCGGCGCAGACGCCGCCTTCAATATATTTACACTCCATTATAATTCCAATCCTTTCTTCCTATCCGCGCCCATTTTGAGGTTCATGCATTCTACCGCCGCTCCCGATGCGCCTTTCCCCAGATTGTCGTACTGCGCGATCAGCAGGATCCGTTCATCATTGCCACAGACGCCGATCTTCATGGCGTCTTTTCCGGAAAGGCCTGCCCCGGAAATAAAATTGCCTGCGCCGTCATCCGTGAGATCTTCTGCATAGGATACGACCGGACCCGCATACTGGCTGCGGTATATTTCCCGGATCGTTCCGCAGTCGGCGCCGTGTGCCAGCTGCTGTGGAAAGAGCGGCACCGTCATTACCATTCCGCTGTAAAAATCGGAAACCACCGGGCAGAATACCGGCGCATTTTCCAAGCCCGTGATATATTTCATTTCCTTCAGGTGTTTATGCTGCTGTGTAAGCCCGTATTGCCGGGGCGCCTCCAGCAGGACGCTCCGTCCTTTCGCCTCATACTCCGCGATCATTTTTTTGCCGCCGCCGCTGTAGCCCGTTACACTAT
>CABQCN010000276.1 GCA_902462635.1 uncultured Oscillospiraceae bacterium | reverse complement strand
CTTTCTGCGGGATCGTACTCGGAGACGTGGCCAATTTCTTCGATAAATTCAAGCACTGGGATTCCCTGCTGCATTTCTTCTCCGGTATCCTGCTCGCTTGTCTCGGTTTTGTACTGATCAATACCTTAAACAAGGCGGACTCCGTTTCTTTACAGCTAAGTCCCCTATTCGTCGCCGTTTCCGTTTTATGTTTCGCCATAGCGATCGGCGCCATCTGGGAAATTTTGGAATACACCTGCGACGATCTCTTCGGGACCAGTACGCAGACCTATCTGGAATCAACCACCGGCTCCATCGGCGGGAAAGACGCGGTTCCCCTCGTAGGGCATGAAGCGCTGAAGGATACGATGTGGGACCTGATCCTCGACACGGCCGGCGCCGTGATCGTGGCGATATTCGGCTTCCTGCAGCTCAAACAGGAGAAGAAGGGCCTTGTCACCGCTTCTTTTGAAATCGAGAAGTCGCGCCGGGAGGATGCGGAGGATCCGGGGAACGGAACCTGAAGCGTTTTATTATCTGTTTTTCTTTATTTCCAGATATTCGTCATACGTACCTTGATAATCGATGATACCGCCCGGTACAATTTCAAGGATACGGTTGGCGATTGTCTGGATAAATTCGCGGTCATGAGAAGTGAAAATCACTACGCCTTTAAAATCGGCAAGGCTATTATTCAACGCGGTGATCGATTCCAAATCCAGATGGTTGGTCGGCTGATCCAGAATCAGCACATTGCTTCCGTAAAGCATCATACGCGCCAGCATACAGCGTACGCGCTCGCCGCCGGAAAGAACGCCGGCGGATTTGAATACATCGTCGCCGGAAAAAAGCATGCGTCCTAAAAAGCCGCGCAAAAACGTTTCCGTATTGTCCGTCGTGGTATACTGACGCATCCAGTCGAGGAGGTTCAAGGTAACGCCGTCAAAAAACGCGCCGTTATCCTTTGGCAAATAAGAAAAAGTGACGGTATTGCCCCATTTGAAAGTCCCGCTGTCCTGCGTTTCTTCTCCCGCGAGAATTTTGATCAATTCCGTTGCCGATAATTCATTTTCGCTGAGCAGACAGACCTTATCGGTGCGCCCGAGGCGGAACGTAACATTTTCCAAAAGGGTCTCCCCATTTGTGATTTTACATAAATTCTCGACCTCGAGAACCTCCTTGCCGATTTCCCGGTCCGGTGTAAAGCCGACAAACGGGTATCTGCGGGAGGATGCGGGCAATTCCTCCACGGTAAGTTTTTCAAGCAGCTTTTTGCGGCTGGTGGCCTGGCGGGATTTAGATTTATTGGCGGAAAACCGGGCAATAAAAGTTTGCAGATCGGCGATCCGTTCCTCGGCGCGCTTATTTTGCGCTTTCATCAGTCTCTGGATCAGCTGGCTCGATTCATACCAGAATTCATAGTTTCCAACGTACATTTTAATCTGATTATAATCGATATCTACGATATGAGTGCATACGTTATTTAAAAAATAGCGGTCATGGGAAACGACGATTACGGTTCCGGGATATTCGATCAAAAATTCTTCCAGCCATTCGATCGCGGCCGTATCCAGCTGGTTTGTGGGTTCGTCCAACAAAATGATATCGGGTTCCCCGAACAAAGCCTGCGCAAGCAGCACTTTTACTTTGTCGCTGTCGGCGATACCGCTCATTTGGCTGTATAAAATACTGTCCGGAAGACCGAGTCCCTGAATCAGGCGGGATGCGTTGCTTTCGGCCTCCCATCCGCCCATTTCCGCGTACAGGCCTTCCAGCTCCGCCGCGCGGATGCCGTCCTCGTCGGTAAAGTCTTCTTTCGCATACAACGCGTCTTTCTCCTTGCCGGCCTCATACAGACGCTGGTTTCCCATAATCACGGTATCGAGAACCGAATATTCATTATAGGCAAAATGATCCTGCTTTAATACGGATAACCGCAATTTCGGCGAAACGGAAACGGAACCTGTCGAGGGTTCCAGCTGGCGGGAAAGAATTTTCAGAAAGGTAGACTTGCCGGCGCCGTTGGCGCCGATGATGCCGTAGCAATTCCCGGGCGTAAATTTCAAATCGACGTGTTTGAAAAGGTCCTGGCCATGAAAGGACAAGCTGAGGTCTGTAACAGTGATCATGTATATTGTAAACTCCTTTTATGTAATATCAGACTGATGTACACAGCCATTCTTATAGCGTATCGTTTCTTTCGCTTTTTTGCAACTGTTTTCTTCTGCGCCATGCCCGGAATTTCGGGAGCCTGGCCGCGGTTCCGGAAGATCGGGCGCAGAATTCGATTCATTATGAAATACGGACAGAGGCAAATTATTGCAAAAAAGTGAAGAAATTGACGATTAATAAAATTTATGATATAAACAATACCTGTACTGCTGTATAGCAATGTGTATGCGCGATATTTAACGATACATAGTCTTTGTCTCCGGGCCAGAATCAGATGCTTTGTCGTCAGCAAAGGGCGCAATGCTTTCGATCACAATGGCTTTTAGAAAAAACAGCGATAAGGTCGTATAAAAATGGGAGAAAAAACCAGCAAAAAAAAATTATTTTCAGTCATTACAATCGTTGTTGTTGTATGTGTTGTAATAGCCGCTTTTTTTATTATTAGAAAATACAATCCTGTTCCGACGGAAGAAGAATTCATAAATTTCAATTCACTGGAGAATATTTTACAAAAAAAAGAGTCGCTTTATATTGAACAAAAAAACATCCTGAAGGGCCGGGAAGAAAAGGTTGTTCAAATCTTCTATTATGAATATACGGATGGTCAGATAAGCATATATAATTGGATGAACGGTAATCCGATCGAAGATCTGCTCTATAACGGATTTCATTACAGGATCTATCAAGACAGGGTCTATGCCGTATGCGAGAAAAGCGCGCAGAGTTTCTCTGCAATGCTCGAAATTTTTTCTAATTACGCCCGATATCCGGATTCCGCCGGAACAGAAAGACCTAAACCGCAGAAATTAGAACGAAACGGCGATGAATATCTTCTTTTTTAC
>CABQCN010000275.1 GCA_902462635.1 uncultured Oscillospiraceae bacterium | reverse complement strand
TCAACTTAATATTATACTCCGGGAATTTTAAAATATTTTTTGCCGCCAGATCGCCGTCGCGTTCTATAAAAGAATCGGCATCCGTGAAAAATCCGATCCGCTGGCGCGCCGTCAGTCTGTAGTAATAACCGCATTTCGGGCAGACATACAGGTTCTCGACCAGATCTTCTTTCAAAATCAGCGATTTGCAGGAAGCGCAGGAAGTCCAAAGTTCTTCCGCCGCTTCCCCGATCCCGGACGTTTTGTTTTTTTCTTTCCCCTGCTCCGGATCCGGCCCTTTGACGGCGCCGTCCTTCTGCGGCCGGATCACGCCTTCCAGCTCATTTTTGACGCGTTTAAAAAAATTTTTATTAATCATTTTTCATACCTCTCCATAAAATTCGTGTAATACGTGCCGGAAATGAAATCCGGGTCGGAAAGGATATCGATTTGGGACTGAGAATTATTTTCCACGCCTTCTATTACAAGTTCTCCGAGCGCCGCTTTCATTTTACGGATCGATTCCTCCCTGGAAAGCGAATAAACGATCAGCTTTCCGATCATGGAATCGTAAAAAGGAGGTATTTTGTAATCCTGGTAAATGGCCGTATCGAAACGCACCCAGGGACCGCCCGGAATATGGAGCAGCGTGATCCCGGAAGCAGATTTTGCCGCATTATCGGCGTTGATTCTGCATTCAATGGCGCATCCCTGCACATGGATATCTTCTTGCGTGAAATCCAATTCCCGTCCCGCGGCGATGCGGATCTGCCATTTTACCAGATCGTATCCCGTAACGAACTCCGTGACGGGATGCTCCACCTGCAGGCGCGTATTCATCTCCATGAAATAGAAATTTCCCTCCGCATCCAGTAAAAATTCGATCGTGCCTACCCCCGTGTAATTTACGGAAGCCGCGGCTTTCACCGCTGTTTCGCAAAGTTTTTCCCGCAGTTCCGGCGAAACGATGGCGCAGGGACTTTCCTCGATCAGTTTCTGATTTTTTCGCTGCACCGAGCAATCGCGCTCGCCGAGCGCCACCACATGGCCAAAATGATCCGCGATAATCTGCACCTCCACATGCTTTACGGGGTACATGCGTTTCTCCATATACACGCCGCCATCCCCGAAGGCGGATAATGCTTCGGAAGAGGCCTGATGATACGCTTTTTCCACCTCGTCCCGCGTATTGACGATACGGATTCCGCGGCCGCCTCCGCCGGCCCTGGCTTTAATCAGCAGCGGATAGCCGATGCGTTCGGCATTGTCCAGCGCATCCTGCAGCGTAGGCAGGATTTCGCTGCCCGGTATTACGGGAACGCCTGCGGCGATCATCGTCTTGCGCGCTTCTTCTTTATCGCCCATACGGCTGATCACTTCGGGGGTAGGGCCGATAAAAGCGACGCCGCATTTTTTACATAAATCAGCAAATTTCGCATTTTCGGACAACAGTCCGTACCCGGGATGGATCGCCTGCGCGCCGGAAAGATCCGCAACCGACAGGATGGCCGCCATATTGAGATAGCTGTCCTTCGCCGCAGCAGGACCGATACAATAACTTTCATCCGCCATATTTACATGGAGCGAATCTTTATCCGCCTCCGAGTAAACAGCGACCGTCTGGATCCCCATTTCCTTGCAGGCACGAATGATTCGAACTGCGATTTCGCCTCTGTTGGCGATTACTATTTTTGCAAACATCTTTTTGACCTCCGATGATATGAAAGGGTTACGCCTTTACAGCAAAGCTGAATTCCCCGCAGACGCAGAGCTTTCCGTTTACGAAGCCGCTGCCTTCTGCAAAATAGAACGGTCCTTTATTCTTCAAAATACGGCATTTTAATTCCAATGTGTCGCCCGGCCTTACGGGATTTTTAAATTTGACCTGATTCAGCCCGCTGAAATACGGCGTACAGCCTTTTACCTTGTCTGCCAGTATCACGCTGCAGGTCTGCGCCATAATTTCGCAAAGCACTACGCCGGGAACGACCGGATTGCCCGGGAAATGTCCCTGCAAAAACCATTCGTCTCCTTTGACACGATACCATCCTTCCGCTTCGTTTTCTCCGGTGACATGCGCCTCGTCTACGAGCAGCATGGGTTCCCTGTGCGGTATAATCGTTTTGATTTCCTCTCGATCCATAATTGTATGCGCCTTTCTTCTCCGATCTCAGCTCTTTATAATTTTAAAAAGCTTCTGCCCGTATTCCACGATTTCGCCGTTCTTTACAAGGATTTCCGAAATCGTCCCATCGCAGCCGGCCGCGATGTCGTTCATCAGCTTCATAGCCTCGATAATACATACGGTGTCCGTCTTTTTGACGACGCTGCCTTCCTTCACCATCGGCGGCTCCCCTGGCGCGGCAGAAGCATAGAATACGCCGACCATCGGCGCCGTAATATAATCGCAGGGGTCTTTTACCTGCTCGCTTCCCGGCGCGGCGCTTTCCGGAAAAGCCGCTGAAGAAACGGCGGCGGATCCCGGCGACGCGGCGCGTTCCAGCCGGATTTTGACTTTGCCATCTTCTATTTCCAGATTCGTGACATCATTGTTTTTCATGATTTCGGCCAAGTTCTTAATTTCATTCGTATCCATACGAAACCTCCTGGTTTATTTAAATTCTTTTTAAAACGATACAAGCGTTATGACCGCCGAAGCCGAGCGAATTGGAAACGGCATAATCGAGCTTCCGTATGACGCCTTGATTTACGGTATAATCGAGATCGCACTCCTCGTCCGGAACGCTGTAATTGATCGTAGGAGGGATAAAGTCGTTGTCCAACGCCAATACACAGATCACCGCTTCCACGCCGCCGGCCGCGCCGAGCATATGCCCCGTCATCGATTTCGTAGAACTGATTTTCAAAGAATACGCGTCTTTGCCGAATACTTTCTTGATCGCAGCCGTTTCGCTTTTATCATTCAAAGGCGTACTCGTTCCGTGGGCGTTGATATACACGGCGGAAGCGTCACAGGAAACGGCGCCTGCCGCATCGAGGATTCCGCCTTCTTCACAGGCAATTTTGA
>CABQCN010000274.1 GCA_902462635.1 uncultured Oscillospiraceae bacterium | reverse complement strand
ATATTGCATACCGCCGCCGAAGCCGCCGCCCGGTCCCCTGCCATCGTTCGTGCCCGCCGAACTGCCGCCCGATGACGCGTTCAATCCGTCGTCGCTGGCTTTCAAATGAATCGTGCCGCCTGCAATATTGATTACAAGAGCCTCCAACCCTTCATAACTCTCGCTGATCTCGATCGCGCCGCCGAGAACCGTAAGCGTGCCGTCCGCATGCATTCCATCGTCTCCCGCCGCGATCGAGACCGCGGCGCCGGACACGGAAATATCACCGTCCGAATGGAAGCCATCCTTAGCACAGGCGATCGATATCGTCCCATCCAGCACGGCAAGCAGCGTCGCAGCCTGGATCCCGTCGTCACCCGCTTCGATCGAGATCGCGGCGTTTTCCACATAAACATACCCTTTTTCGGCAGTTTCTTTTTTCGTCGATTTCATACCGTCGCCCTCGGCGGCCGTAATCCGGATCGTACCGCTTTTCACCGCAACGGAATCATTTCCGCGGATGCCATGATTTTTCGCCGTAACCGTAATCGTACCGTTCATGATTTTAAGATCATCTTTACACGTAATCCCGTTATTAAAATTCCCCGTCACGGACAGCGCGCCGCCGCCGTTGATCGTAAGCGCTTTTTTACTGAACAGCGCCGCATTGGGTTCCCCGGTAACCTCACCCGTTTCATCTTCCGTTTCCGTGATTGCGTAAGCGTACTGCGCGCCGTCCGTCAAACTGTTTTCCGTGCCGCCCGCAAGCGTAATTACCGTTTTCTTTCCGTTATTCACATAAATCGGCGCGCTCGTTTTACAAGTGACCGCAGCGCCGTTCAAAACGAGATGAACCTGATTCTCGCCCGCCGCGACGTAAATCTGACCGTTCTCCAGCGTGCCGCTGATCACATACGTTCCGCCCTGCGTGATTTCTACCATACAAAATCCGTTGCCATTCGATACGGAAGCGCCGATGCCGGATACGGAAGCACCGCCGCCATTCAATTCGATTGTGCAGGCATTGCCGTCCCACGTTTCCAGGACGTCGAAATCACTGTAATCGACGCTGACATTTGTGTTTGTGCCCGTCACCGTGTCGGAAGCGGCGCTGTTTTCTTCCTGATTCCAATAATTGCTGCCGCCGCTTCCGCCCGCGTCCGCGCCTGCCGCCGCCTGATTATTTGCTGTGCTGCTACATCCCGCCAGCGACAGCAAGAGCATGGATAATCCTGCTGCCGCCGCAAGGATCCGGTAAAATTTTCGTTTCATTTTTGTTTCCTGCCTTGCATTCAGAATTCCGGACGGTTTGAAAACCGCGACATAAAAAAACGGCACCTCCGTCTTTATCGACAAGTGTACCGAATCATATTGTCATTTTTATGGCGCTTTTGTAGTTTTACGCCGGCAAATCCGTTCCGCTTTTTTTGATATATTCTTTAAATACAAAAGAGATTTCGCCGCCCGTCCCGCCGGCGCCGCGGTATATCCCCGTTACCGGTTCGCTGACATCCGCAACGCGCCATTCCGGCAGCTCGTCCAGATTAGGAAACCATGCGTCTTTCTCAAAGCAATGCCGGAACTGCGTAACATAGGCCTTATCACAATACGGCAGCAGCTGGCGATATACGCTGGCGCCGCCGATCACGAAAACATCCTCCGTACGCAGTCCTTCCGCGCGCAGCGTTTCCAGTTTCGCGAACAACTCTTCAAGAGAGTGTACGACGACTGCTCCCGCCGGCGCATAATCCGGATCCGGATTCAAAACGATGTTGCGCCGCTCTTTCAGCACGCGGCCGCCCGGAAAGGTCGCCAGCGTATTGGAACCGAGAATGACCGTTTTCCCCGTGGTGAGACGTGCGAAATTCTGAAGATCCTCTTTTGATCTTGCGAGCAAATCCCCCCGATATCCGATTCCCCATTCAGAATCGACCGCTACAATAACATTCATATAAACGCTCCCTTTCAAACCGCCATTTCGATCTTGCCGATTTTCTCGCCGTGCCGGTAATCGGTTACCCGGAAACTGTCGGGCGTAAAATCATAAAAATCCGTAACCGCCGGGTCCAGTTCGACCCGCGGAGCCGGATAAACCGGACGCCGAATCAGCTCCTCCACGATCGGGATATGCCTGTCGTATATATGCGCATCCGCAATCACATGCACCAGTTCCCCCGGAATCAGTCCGGAAACCTGCGCAAACATATATAGGAGCGCCGAATATTGAGCGACATTGAACGCGTTAGCGGCCAGCATGTCTTGCGAGCGCTGGTTCAAAATCGCACACAAACGGCCGTCCGTCACATTAAACGTCATGCTGTACGCGCATGGATACAGCGCCATTTCATGAAGATCCGCAAAATTGTACATATTGGTCATGATCCGTCTGCTGCTCCGGTTCTGCTTCAGGTCGTACAGTACGCGGTCTACTTGGTCGAACATCCCTTCTTTATACTGATGCTTGACGCCCATCTGATAACCGTACGCCTTGCCGATCGAGCCGCTTTCATCCGCCCACAAATCCCAGATATGGCTGCCGAGATCATGGATATTGTTCGATTTTTTCTGCCAGATCCAGAGGATCTCGTCCACCGCCACGGAAAGTTTGATCGGCCGGATCGTAATCAGCGGGAATTCCTTCTCGAGGTCATACCGATTCACAACGCCGAATTTCTTCTTCGTATACGCCGGCGTCCCGTCCTCCCATTTCGGACGCACGCCTTCGTCTCTCACCCACGAGCCGTTGTCCAGTATTTCTTTACAGGTATTGATAAAAGCGATGTCTGCCGAACTCATGATCCTGCCTCCTTCAATTTCTTTTTGATCCTTTGCAGCGCGTTATCGATGGATTTGCTTTCCTTTCCGAACATGGCGCCTATTTCTTCATATTTGCAGCCTTTCAGGTATTGCTCGAGCACTTCTTTTTCGAACCGGCTCAATTTTCCATTGATCTTGCCGCGTAAAATATCTCTCGCTTCCCGGTTGATGACGATGTCTTCGGGATTCATCGAACCCGCGAGCGGTTCCTG
>CABQCN010000273.1 GCA_902462635.1 uncultured Oscillospiraceae bacterium | reverse complement strand
CTCCCAACTTTATCTATTATTTTCCATCGTATAAATCGTTGCTTGCAAACGCAGGTTCACACGTAAGATGATACCCTAGTTTCTTACATACGATATCGTCACCAGGTGATAATATCACAGTAGAATGTGCTTCGCAACCTGATAATTTGTGCAGGTTCTTTAGTGCAATGTCGGCCATTGTGTTCGTGACGGCTGAAATACTGAGGGAAAGCAGGACTTCTTCCAGACTGAGAAGCGGCTTATTCGTACCGTAAATGTCTTTTTTTAATTTTAAAATCGGTTCGAGTACTAACGGCGCAATCAGCAGCATGGCGTCATCTAATCCGGACAGCATTTTCAGCGCGTTCAGCGTGCAGCTCGCCGCTGCGGTCATTAAATTTGTATTGCGCCCGGTGACGATTTTGCCGCCGGAAAGCTGGAGTGCCATCGCAGGCGCATTTTTACACTTCGATTTTTCCATGGCAGCCTGCGCCACCTCGCGGTCCGATGGCTTCAAATCCGCCTGATTCAGAATCAATTCGATCTTTTCTACGGTTTCCGCGTCGACCAGACCCTGCATATGATCGCAGCGGATTTTAAAATACCTGCGGATGATCTCTTCGTTTGCGGCGGCTCTGACTTTCTCATCGTCTTCAATCGCATACCCCGCCATGTTCACGCCCATATCCGTGGGAGAGAGGTAGACGTTTCTTCCTAAGATCTTTTGTAAAATCGTTTTGACAACAGGAAAGACTTCGATATCCCGGTTGTAGTTTACGGTTCTGATATTATACGCTTCCAGGTGATACGGATCGATCATATTGACGTCCTTCAGATCCGCCGTCGCCGCCTCGTACGCAAGATTTACGGGATGCTTCAGCGGCAGATTCCAGATCGGAAAGGTTTCAAATTTGGCATAGCCGGCCTGCACGCCTCTGTTGTGCTCATGATAAAGCTGAGAAAGGCAGGTTGCCATTTTGCCGCTGCACGGACCGGGCGCGGTCACAACTACGAGCTGGCGCGTCGTTTCCACGAATTCGTTCTTACCGTATCCTTCGTCGCTGACGATCAAATCAACGTTTCCCGGATAACCGGGGATCGGATAATGCACGTATGTATGAATGCCGCGCTTCTCTAATTTGTTGCGGAATATATCGGCAGCATGCTGCCCGTTGTATTGGGTGATTACAAGATTGTTTACCAGAAGGCCGAGACCTCTTATGGAATCGATCAGGCGGAGAATTTCCAGATCATACGTAATGCCGAGATCCGCCCGGATTTTGTTTTTTTCAATATCCGCCGCGTTGATACAAAACAGAATTTCACAAATATCCTTGAATTCCAGCAGCAGCTTGATTTTATTATCGGGAGCAAATCCGGGTAAAACGCGGGCGGCGTGATAATCGTCGAATATTTTACCGCCGAATTCGAGATAAAGCTTATCTCCGAACTGGCTGATCCGCTCTTTAATATGCTTCGTTTGTTTTTCAATGTAAAGTTCGTTGTTGAATGCAGGCTGCATAAAAATAACTCCTTATTAAATATAATAAAGTGTGGTATATTGCGATATCGTATTGTTATCAATAAAAAAACAACGTATTTTATTATATCATTTCCGGAAGTGTAAATCAATTATGAAATTCCGAAAAGAGCGCATTTGTTGCCGGAAAGGCAGATTGACCTTTTTCAAAAATAGTGTTAAGCTAAAGCGTGTGCATTTTATAAGCGGCACGAGGATGCGTGAGAAAAATTAACATAGAGAAGGTGACTGTATGGAGGTTGCAAAAGTTGTAATCATCGGTATCGTACTGGTGTTTTTGATCCTTGTTCTACTGACGCTGCTGATCATGTTGTTCCCGAAATTGATGGGCAGAAAGCCGAATAAACAAAAGGAAACCGCAGTGCGTCGGGAAGCGGAAAGAGACGGCGGGAATCTGCCGAAAACAGAAAATCCGGAAGACCTTTCTTTACTTTGCGTATTGACCGCCGCAGTGGCAGCTTACCGGCGTGATGTGGAGGAAGATGCGGATCCGAACCGTTTTAAAGTGGTAGCATTTCAAAAACTTCCACGCAAAGGAATGAAATGAGGAGGATGTTATGAACGCTTTTTTTGAAACGGTAGGAAATCTATTAAAAGAATCCGGTTTTGCTTATATTATTCAATATTTTAAAGATGGCGGCTGGCAGACGCTCATTATGCTTTGCCTTTCTTTGGTATTGATTTATCTTGCGATCGTCAGAAAATTCGAACCGCTCCTGCTGCTTCCGATCGCGTTCGGAATGCTGCTTGCAAACCTTCCGCTCGCCGGCCTGTCGGCTACGGATGAAGGCGGGCTGTTATATTATCTCTATCAAGGCGTCGGTTTGAAAATTTATCCGCCGCTGATATTTTTGGGGATCGGCGTCATGACGGATTTCGGACCTCTGATCGCAAACCCCAAAAGTCTCTTGCTGGGAGCTGCCGCGCAGATCGGAATCTTTATTACGTTTATCGGCGCGACGCTTTTGGGATTTACGTTGGCGGAGGCCGGCGCAGTCGCGATCATTGGGGGCGCGGATGGACCGACGGCAATTTTTACGGCACAGGCACTTGCGGGGCATTTAACCCCCTCTATTGCCATTGCGGCATATTCCTATATGGCGCTAGTCCCGGTGATACAGCCGCCGATTATGCGTCTTCTTACAACAAAAAAAGAACGTGCCGTCAGAATGACGCAGCTGCGGGAAGTCAGTAAGAAAGAGAAAATTATATTTCCGATTCTCGTTACGTTGGTAGTGTCCTTGCTTTTACCGTCCGCGGCCACATTAATCGGAATGCTGATGCTCGGCAATCTGATCCGCGAATGCGGCGTGGCGGAGCGCCTTGCCAAAACGGCGCAGAACGAGCTGATGAATATCGTAACGATCTTCCTTGGTATTTCTGTCGGCGCCACCGCGCGTGCCGAAAACTTCCTGAACACGAAGACGCTCCTGATTCTGGCGCTCGGAATGGTTGCCTTTGCAATGGGAACGGCTTCCGGCGTATTATTCGGAAAGATCATGT
>CABQCN010000272.1 GCA_902462635.1 uncultured Oscillospiraceae bacterium | reverse complement strand
GCCGTACGCAGACAGCTGGTGAGCGACGTGCCGCTTTGCGTTTTTCTTTCCGGGGGCCTCGATTCTTCCGTGATCGCGGCGTTTGCCGCAAAAGCGTATCGGGAAGCCGGGAAGCAGCTGGCGACGTATTCCTTTGAATATGAAGGCAACAAAGAAAGCTTCCACAGCTCGTTGTTCCAGCCGCAGGGAGACGATGAATTCGCGCTGTATCTTGCGGATTATCTGGGGGTGAACCACACGGTCCTGACCGCGCCGACGGCAAGCGTCGCCGAAGCGCTTTACGACGCCGTGCTGGCGCGTGATTTCCCGGGGCAGGCGGATATCGATTCTTCTTTGCTGTATTTTTGCAGCCAAGTAAAAATGCTTCACACTGTTGCCATGTCGGGCGAATGTTCCGACGAAATCTTCGGCGGATATCCGTGGTTCTACCGGCCGGAAATGCTGGAACGTGATTTCTACCCGTGGATCCACGACCCGAAAGTGCGGATCGGGCTGGTGCGCGCGGAAATCGCAAAGGCGGACGAAGGATACGAATTTTTATCAAGAATGTATCATGAGTTTCTTGCCAAGTGTCCCGGCTTGTCGGATGATTCTCCTTCTATGGCGTCTTCCCGCAAGGCAACCTGGCTTTCGGCGAACTATTTTATGACGAATTTGCTGGAACGGAAGGACCGCATGAGCATGTACAGCGCCGTGGAGGTCCGTGTCCCGTTTGCCGATCACAGGCTGATCGAACATGTGTATAACGTCCCCTGGGAATACAAATTCGAGGAGCAAAACGGCGTCGGGGAGAAGTCCCTGCTGCGCAATGCCGTGCGCGATATTTTACCTGATAAAATATTGTGGCGCAAAAAGAGTCCCTATCCGAAAACGCACAACCCCGCCTATGAGGAACGCGTCACCGCGATGCTCGGCGAGCGGCTGGCGCGGCCGGAAAGCGTGCTGCATGAGCTGATCGATCCGAACAAATTACAAACGGTCCTGCAAGGGGAAAATGCTACGTGGTTCGGGCAGCTCATGGCGCGGCCGCAGCTCATCGCGTGGCTCTATCAGGTGGACGTATGGTTCGACGAATATAACATCGATCTGATATTGTCATAAACCGCATCTTACAGGCAGAAATGGAAGAAACGAAGGATTTCTCCGTAATCGGTGCTCCGGAACAGGACCGTTTTGCTGCCTGAAAGGGAGGCGCCGGGATAAAAGCTGTATTTATATGCGGTAAAATGATTTTTATAATTCAATTCGGCCTCGAAGCGTTCCGGCATGCGGACGCGGCAGGACGCTTGATAGGCGCCGGAGAGGATTTCTTTTACCGCGTCATGGATGCGCTCTGCGGCTTCGTCGGGATGAATGGACACGCTGGCGTTTCCGATCCCTTCGTTTACGGCTACGGTAGCGATCCCCGGCGAAACTGCAGCGGCGGATTCGCATAAAGCGCAATCTCCGGACAGGAATACCACGGGGATTCCGAGATATCCCGCAATATAGGAGTTGATCATAAATTCACTGGCAAAATCGCCGTTTATTTTTACGGATTCCATCTGCGTGGTCATGGTGTGGGAGAGCGGATTGCCGCTGCTGGAAGCCCCTGCGTGGTATCCGGTGAATGCGACGGCATCGAAGGTTCTATCGAGTCCGCTCATCATGCAGAACGGGTCGCCCGGCCAGCCGCGCATCAGCTTCGTGTTGCGCGGCAGCATGGATGGATCGATATTTTTGGCCGAACCGTGCGCGTCTCTGATAAAGACTTCCGCCGCCCCTGCGTCGAGCGCGCCCTGCGCGCAGGCCGCCGCTTCGCGCGACATCTGTTTTATAAAATAAGGAGCGGAGACGGAGGCACGGTCTGTTTCATCCCAGGAACAGATGCCGCAGGTTCCTTCTATGTCGCTGCTGATATAAATTTTCATTTTTCAGATCCTCTTTTCAGTTGATAAAAACGTCTTTATTCTAGCAGGAATGCCGGGATTTTTCAATCCTGTTCTTATTCCGCAGCCGATGCATGGTACCGGCGCTTTGATTTTGGCAGATTGTGTGATATAATCCTTTCATTCATTTGGAAAGGAAGGAGCAGGCATCATGAAAAAAGTCCTTTGCGCGATTCTTGCAATCGTTCCGTCCGTTGCGCTTTCCTGCGGCGGAATCGCGGCGGCGGAGGGGCTTTCTCATGGACCGCTCCTGTTTGCCGTTGCTTTCTCATTGCTTGCGGCGGTTTTTATCATAAATGCCGTATGGGGCGCTGCGCTGCGCAGGCGGGCGGCGGCGCTGACGTACATGGAACAGGAACAAATCCTGTCGCGGGAGAAAGCCGCTGCGGAGCAGAATCTTTCGGGCGTGACCGCGCGGTTGGAGAAAACGGTTTTGTACGCCAGATTGTATTACGGAATATTGCTGTTTCTGGTATTTACCGCGATCTTTTTTCTGGCGCCTGCGGTAGGAACCGGCACGGTCTATACGGTGCTTTTGCTGTTTTTTATCTATATTGTATGGGGATTGCTGACGCCGATGCTTGCCGCTGCAAACCCGGCGGATCCCGCATACGAACTATCGGAAACGGAATTTCCGCTCTTATTTTCCTTGGTCCGGGAAGCGGCGGCGGAAGCCGGCGGAACCGGCGTGCTCCGGGTATGTCATACGGATCAGATTGCTGTGGTTACAGAGGGAAACGACCATTTTATCGGGTTGAACGCCCCGGAAGTGCTGCTGCTTACGAAACGGGAACTGAAGCAGGTACTGCTGCATGAAATGGCGCATATCTGCCGGAAGGATACGCGTTTCAACGAACGTTTCCGCAAGATTCTGCTGCATTGGGATTCCTCCGACTGCGGATGGTGGAACTGCCTTGCATTCGTATTTCTGCGCGTCCCGGAATATTATATCCATTATTATTATGAGCTGTTCCGGCTGACGGCGTCGCGCCGTATGGAACTGGACGCCGACCGCTTTGTGACAGAACACGGCGATCCTGCGGCTTATATCGATGCCTGCGCCAAAAGCGCCATGTGGAGATTGTTCCGGGAAGAAC
>CABQCN010000271.1 GCA_902462635.1 uncultured Oscillospiraceae bacterium | reverse complement strand
TTTTACATACATGTTTTGTTCCGATTTCAGATCGTGCGTCAGCAGAAGGACCGGCCGGTCTTTCCGCAGCGTGATCTTGACGCGCCCGGTCAGGCAGTTTTCGGTAAAAGGATAATGCATCCAATTCGCAAAAGAAGTGCCATCCAGCTTTTTCTGTACGTTCATTGTCGTTACGTCCAGAAGCAGCGACTGATCGCCGTTTTCTTCCGTCTGCAATGTGTATTCCTGCGCTTCGAGGCGCATCGGCAGTTCCTGGTCGCGTACCAATAGTTCCCCGAGATAATCCAGCACGCCCATCAGGCGTCCGTCCCCCGCGAAAATTTCCCCGAAGCCCCAGCCGCTGAGCCTCTTATACAGTACGAATTCCATGAATTCGTTTTTCAGGGATACCGATTCCCCTGCATAACTGGCGTTTTTATAATTCGGCATATCCATCCGCCTCCGACTTTTCTCAAAATTTTGTATTCTGCGGGTGATTATACCATACGCTTTTGCAAAGTACAATTTGAAAATGCGGCGGCGAAACGGAAAGACAGGCCTTAGCCCTTATTCTTTTTGATCCGCTGCAATTTCCAAATCGAAAGCAAAGCGGCGCCCGTGATGATAAGCAGCAGCGGGATAAGCTTGCCGGCCCGGATCTCCGATTCGCACATTGCCTCATATCCCCATGTCGCCGGCAGCAGTTTTCCCAGGGACTGCAAAAAGCCGGGAAGAAACGCAGGCGAAAACATGATTCCCGAAAGCATGACCGAAGGCAGGAAAACAAGCTGCGCAGCCATGCCCAGTTTCGATGCGCTTTTCAAAAACAAACCGAATACCATGCCGATGCCGAGACTAGCCGCGATCAGCAGGATCAACGTAATAAAATAATTCGCCGGATTTTGCGGAAGCGGGGCGTGGAACAGCAGCGGCGCCGTGGCAAAGATCAGCATACTCATAAGAAACAGATTAAGCATGCTGGAAAGAAAATTCCCTGCCGCGGCCGTCCATAACGGAATATGCGCAGCCTGATAAGCTTTTTTATTTTCGCTGCCGTAGAATTCGACAAGCGAATACGGAAAGCCCAATACGCCGCCCATCGTCACGCCGAACACGGTCATCGCCGGAATCAGCGTCCGATATGCTTCCGGATTGATTGCCGTAAAAATGCCGCCGATAAAAAGATAGAATATAAACGGTACAATATAAAAATGTACCAAAAATTCTTTGCTCCGTACGTTCAATTTCCAATGGATCCAGATCTCATATAAAAAAGCCATCATCCGCGTCCCTCCTTTGCAATTGCCAGAAACCGTTCCTCCAGCCCCGCGCGTTCCGTCTTGAGATCGGTCATACGGATTCCCTGCGCGCCGCAGCATGCGACCAGCTCGGAAAGCGTTGCTTCCAGGTTAGCGGTAGGAACGATATAATACCCTTTTTCTTTCCGGATCCCTTCGGAGGAGGCGATCCGGCTTATCTCCGGCTCTCCCGTAAAACGCACTTTCAGCAGAAAACGTTCCTGTGCCGGCTGCGTCAGTTCCGCCTCCGTCCCGAGAAACACGATTTTCCCTTCTCGTAAAATGGCTATGCGGTCGCACAATTCTTCAACTTCCCCCATATCGTGGCTCGTAAGCAAAATCGTTTTCCCCCGTGCCTTCAGATTGCGGATTTCCGCATGGATCTCCGCCCGCCCTTCCACGTCGAGTCCTGCCGTAGGCTCGTCCAAGAATAGAATTTCCGGTTCTCCCAAAAGCGCAAGCGCCAGGTGCAGCCGCCGCTTCTGTCCGACAGATAATTGTGAATATTTCTTTTTCAGAAACGGCGCGACCCCCAGACGCTCCGCACAGTCGGGATCAGGCTTGGCATGCTGCCAGCCGGCAAACAAGCGGAGCGCTTCTTCCGCCTTGATGTTTTGCGGAAGCGAGGAGGATTGTAATTGGACGCCGAACTTCCCTGCGATCCGGACAGTGCCTGTTTCAAATTTCCGCAGGCCCTCCATGCATTCCAAGGCGTTTTTCCCGCGCCGTTGACGCCGAGAAGCGCAAAGATTTCTCCGCGGCCAACGGAGAAAGAAACGCCTTTTAACACTTTATGATTTCCG
Source organism: uncultured Oscillospiraceae bacterium (assembly GCA_902462635.1). Taxonomy (GTDB): domain Bacteria; phylum Bacillota; class Clostridia; order UBA1212; family UBA1255; genus Egerieisoma. Next base: position 945 of record CABQCN010000271.1, on the reverse strand, counting down.
TATTCTTTTTCCAGGTTTTCTACTTGAATCGCATCTTCCATGCTTTCATTCCCTTTCCTGTATGCCCAGATAGCACTGCAGGGCGGCTTCCAAATAAGGATTGATTTCGCGCTGCTTTGCCGCGAATTCATGATCCCAGCTTTTTTGATTAAAAGTTTCCAGATCCGGCAGCAGTTCCATGTTTCCGCCGGTAAATTCCAATATCATATTCCACCATTTTTCCGCAAGCGCGAGACTCTTTTCGCTCTGCGGCGGCTCTGCGCTGCGTTTCAGCAGCACGGCTTCTTCCAAAATTTCCTGATAGGTCCTGAAAATGCGTAATCCTGCCTCCGCATCCTCTCCGAACCGGTTTTGGATATGCTCGGTCAGCGTCCGGTCAAAGTATTTCCATACCCAATATCCCTGGTTCCCCGCTTTCAGCAGTTCGATGATTTCCGCGTATTTTGCGAAATCGACTTCCTGCATCGCGGTCACTTCGTCGTGCAGGGCGGACGCGGCCTGCAAGGCTTCTTGCAATTCCGCGATCTGTTCTTTGATCGCCTGTTTCTGATGCTCCAGCGCCTCTGCAACCTGCTGCGGACTGTCCAGCGTAAACAGTCTGTTTTTGATTTCTTCCAGAGAAAACCCCAAGTATTTAAATGAGAGAATCTGATGGAGCTTTACAATGTCTTTTGCCGCATACAGCCTGCGCCCCCCTTCGCTCAAAGACGATGGCTTTAATAGTCCTTCTTGATCGTAATACTGCAGCGTGCGGACGGTCGTTCCCATCAGACGAGCCAATTCGCCTACCGTTAAAAATTCTTTTTTCATCTGTTATCTTCCTCCCAAAAAGGATTATATTATATGACGCAACGTCATGAGCAAGCAGAATATCCCGATAAAATATGTGACCTGAAATCCGCTCCGCTTTCAGGTCACGTTCTTTGTATCGACGCGTCCGGCGTT
>CABQCN010000270.1 GCA_902462635.1 uncultured Oscillospiraceae bacterium | reverse complement strand
GTACTCAATATTGCGGTGCTCGTTACGCTGGTAAAAGGAGGCGGATGATGTGTATGGATGGGTGATTAAAATCGGAGCCGCGGCGGTAGCGCTGACGGTTGCAGGGTATACTTTACCAAAAGGGAACATCAAAAAAGCGGCTATGCTTGCTTTGGGCTTTCTGTTTCTGACGGTACTTCTGCTGCCGCTCAAAAATTTTACTTCCAATATAATATTGGAAAAAGCAGCGCTGAATATCGAAAAAAATATGCTGCTATCGCAAACAGGGGAAAACACGGCGCAGGAACGCGTTATGGAACGGTATAAGGAACGAATCGGCGAGGAAATCGTTTCTACGCTTGGCAAAATGTCATTGGAATGCAGCAGCGTCATCGTATCCGTGGATGAAGATAGCGCCTCCGAAACCTTTGGCTACGTTCTATCCGTTTCGTGCAGCGTCTCGCGTGCGGAAGAATCTTCTAAAAATACCATTGATAAGGTAAAGGTGCCGGAGATTGTAATCGATTTGAACGGCGTCCGCCTGCAAGATGGAAACGACACGCCATCGGAACAGGAAGCGCAGCGCAAAGAATCTATGAAACAAGCTGCCGCAGCCATTGCAGAGCTGACAGGAGCTGCGGAAGACCGCATCAACGTAAAATGGAGTGAGAAAACATGAAAATGCCGCTAAAAACTGGAAAATTTAAATTTTACAAGCTGGAGACGGCGATTGTTTTAACCGGAATGGTATTGATGATCATCGGTAATTTGCTCGGATCCGCAGGAGAAGGGATAGAGAATCCGCCCCCAAACGATCCCGCGGAGCCATCCGCGTCTGCCGCCGGGCATCCGGTAGGATATGCGGAATATTACGCTGCGCAGATCGAAAAATTATTGAGAAATATCGAAGGCGTCAAAAACGTGACTGCGGTGGTATACGTGAAATCGGAAGGAAGCGGCGTTCTGGCGGAAAACAGCAATACCGACAATTCCGTGACGACCGAGAAAGATTCACAAGGCGGAACCAGGGAAGAAGCCAAGGATGTAAAAGACCGGGAGGTGGTCATTTTAAAAGATAAAGACGGCAATGAAACGGTGGTATACGTTTCCCAGAACGCTCCGGAAATCGCCGGAATCGCCGTCTGCGTCACCGGCGGGGCGTCTGCTTCCCTACAGGAGAAAATCAAAACGACGCTGATGGCTTTATATAATATTCCCGCAAGTAAAATCAGCATAACGGGATAAAGAGCTGCATATATAAATAGTACAAAATGCTAAAGGAGATGTTCGTTCATGAAATTTGACGTTTTAAACAAAATTAAAAATATGTCTATGAGAACGAAACGCATTATCGCGTTGGTCGTATGTGTGTCGCTGCTAGCGGTTGCGATCATACAAAATGTGAAAACGGACAAGGGAGAAGCCGGAAATAAAGGCGGCGGGGACAACGTGGGCGTCAGCGTCGGAGGAAACGACAAGAACAACGGCAGCGACGACGTAAACAGCGGGAACAATCCGTCGGATACCGGCAGCGGCGTAGTAAAGGTCAATGACACGGAAGAATATTTCGCCACGATCCGTTTGAACAGACTCAATGCAAGGAGCGAAACGGAAGAAAGCTGCAATGAAATCATAGACAGCGAGACGGCAAGCGAATCTAACGTAGCGGATGCCGTGGCGCAGATCGAGACGCTTAAGAAGGTTACGAAAATGGAAACGGATCTGGAAACCGCCGTGAAATCTAGAGGGTATGGGGATGTGTTTGTAATCATTGAAAACGACAGCGTATACATAACGGTGCAGTCCGATTCCCTCGATGGCGGCGAAGCCTCCGCAATCGCAACCTCCGCCTGCGAAATCACGGGCTATACGCTGGATGACATCGTGTTAAAGGGCGTTTATTAAAGGAACGGTATTTCCCGGGAAATAGGAAAATCATTTGCAAAATCAGTGGATTTATTATATGATGCATCCACTGATTTTTGCGTTATATCCCATCAAAATCGCAGCATTGCAAAAATTATTCGTATTCTTGAAAGGAAAGGAACGGTATCCTGCAATGTTTGAATTGAAAGAGCAGCTTTCGGCCAAGAACAAAGACTGCCTGGAAAGACTGTACCGAAAAGTGAAAGGCTACGCCGCGCTGCAGAATCTTCAGCCCGGCGTGTGCGGAAGCGCGAGAAAAGAAGAACGGATCGACTGGCTCGCATCCATGATGGCACGAAAAGAAATTCTGCAGTCGATTGTCTCCGATCAGCGCGCCGGCGAAGCCGCGTACATGAGCTATGTTTATGAATCCGGCGGATTCGGGGAATACGTCGCAAGATCGCCCTATTGGGAAGAGACCGGTTTGATTTATGCGGTAACGGACCACGAAGGCGCGGTACATGGCGTCATGACGCAGGAATTAATGGCGTTTCTGCGGGAAGGCGGCGCCGCGCTGATGGCGCAGGCGAACGCATCTTCTTTTGTCAACAGCGCCGTCTGCGCAATGACGAATTTATACGGCGCGGTTTCCTATGCGAAAGCGTACGATATTTTTCAGGAAGTCGCCGTTCTGTACCGCAAGATCCCATATGAAACATTTGTGGAAACGGCGGTACGCTTTGCGCAATTTCGGGAAGACAGCGGGATCGTAACCTATCAGAAAAATTTTGTGGCTTCGGAATATTTGGATGTACGCGTCCGCAGCGGCATCCGGCGCATCTCTCCGCTGCCCTCTTATTATGAGCTGATCAGCAAACAAGGGGATAAACCGTATTTTACGGATCTCAGCGTGCGGATTTTGCTGGATTACGAATTTCCCGGTTCCTGCGAGCCGAATGTATATATCGGGGAATTTACAGAGTTTTTATGCAATACGTTCGGAAAGCATAAAACGGAGCTTTCCGGAATCATGGGCGAACTCTGCCGTGCCTGCAGGGAAGAACGGGGGATCAACGAAATATTCGGAATGCTGATTGATGCGGGATATGCTCCGCCGTCCCAGAAAGCGCAGAAAACGATGGTTCGCCATATCATGGAAATTAAAAATAATGTGCGCCTGCGGATCA
>CABQCN010000269.1 GCA_902462635.1 uncultured Oscillospiraceae bacterium | reverse complement strand
GTCGGTATCGAGTCCCTCCCGCGCGCCGGCATTTTCATATTTACTATTGTTGAAAGAGGAGAAAAACCGTACCGCGCTTACATAAAAGCTCTGCCAGGAATTGCTCCTCGTATCGGGATAGTCATAATCTTTCGGAGCCGCCACCATATAGTCGACGGTCAGCGGCTGCTGTTTGATCGAAACCATCGTATTGCTCAGACCCGTCTGCGCGTTCGTAATATCATTCAAGGAAACGGCAACTTTTTCCAGGTCTTCTTCAAAATCTTCGAATAAATCTCTGGCAACCTTGACCGCGGATGCGTACGAAGTCACCTTTCCGCCGTTCAGCGCAATGACATCTTTATAGCATTGATCGAAAACCTGCACATACGTTTTCAAATCCTCCTGAATCGTAGGAATATAAAGCTGCAGGTCATAGTCTCTGTTTTTGTCGACCGTGTAACCGCCCGTGGAGGTACGCGACGACGCCGTGATTTTCACGATCTTGTTTACCAGCGTCGAGATCGAATCCATCGATTCTTCGATTCTCTGCAGCGAATGGCGCAGGGGGCCGACTTTATTTACCAGCGTGATCGTATGCGTTCCTTCTTCCAGATAGAACAGATACGGATTCTGATTTTCGTCCAGCAGGGATTGTGCCAGCCATCCGTCGGAATACGGGAAACAGTATTCTTCCATATCCGTAAACGGAATGACTCCGTCAATACGGATTTCTTTAAAAGAAGAAACATACGTTGCCTGCGACCTGTAGCGGAATCCGAGTTCATACCAGCCGGTTTTATCTACGTGAAACGACCACTGCACCGTGTCGCCGCCGCCGGACCACTGGTCGCCGCCGAATACGTTGAACAACGTCACCCGGTAAGGATCCATATTGGTATCCGAACTCGTATAATAATTGTTGTCGGATTCCATCCGGATATTCATGCTCGTCGTATAATCCGGAACCTCCAGCTCTTTCTTAACCGCGTCTCCCGTATAGACATCGCTTTCGGAAAAACGATTGCTGTTTTTGTATTCCTCATAAGTCGGATTCACGACCGGCGCAATGAATCGGATATTTCTGACCGCCCCGGCTTCTCTGGAAAAAGTAAGTACGATTTTATGCGTGCCCTTCTGGAGATAAAAACGGTAGGGATTTCTGTAAAGGCCGTCGGGATTGGACAGAACCGTACTCTGCCAGCCGAACGTTTCCTGGGACTTCGGGCGGATCTGGTTTCCGACGACGTCCTTATTTGAATCATAATCGTAATCGTAAAAATTGTACATCCGCTTCAGCGACATATTGGAAGCTTCCAGGAAGGGAAGTTTGCCGTCGATTGTAAAATTGACGAGCATATCCGAGGTTCTTCCTTCTACCATGAGGTATTCCATATAAAGCGAATACAGACCGGCCGTCTCCGCAGTCAGCGTAAACTCGATCGTAGTCGTCGTTCCCGATATGTAAATTGCGCCCTCGTTCTCCGCAGGCGAAATAACTTTTTCGGAATCGTCGGCCTTGTCGGTATATTTAAATCCGTCCTTATACGCTTCGACATCGTTCAGATATTTCAGCACTTCGGAGCCGTCGGCGCCGTCTTTGCCGCTCACCTTACTGAAATCGACCGGAATCGCATCTCCCGTATAATTCGAATAGCCTTTGGATCTGTATTTCGTGAGCACTTTTCCGTACTCCAGAAAACTGTTGTCCAAACGCTCCTCATTCGTTATAAAAGGATTAAAGTCCATCTCATCAACGTTTGTTACGTTGTACTGCAACGCATCGACGCCCCTGTTCCCGTAGATAACCAGAACAACCGCCAATGCAACCACAAGCACACCGATGATGATTGAATAACGAATAATTTTCTTTTTTTTCTTATTCATACGATCAACCTTCCATGATAAATTGGTTGTAAAAACGATAATTTTTATCATTTATGCCGTTTTTGGGCACTCTAAACAAAAGGATTATATATATTTCGTGCAACTGTGTCAACAACTAAATACAATATTATGCTGTGTTATTTTATGTGCAAATTGTAAATTATTCAAGCGCTGCTACGAGCGATTTAAATACGTTTCCCCGCTCTTCAAAATTTTTAAAAAGATCAAAACTCGTGCTCGCCGGAGAAAGCAATACGGAGTCGGCGGGAATTGCGTTTTCATACGCACATTTTACCGCATCCGCATACTGTTGAAAATGGAAAATTCTGATATTTGCGGATTGCGGGCAATCTGCAGCCCTTACGGCAGCTTCTATTTTCTCCGCCGTCGGCCCTGTAAGAATCAACACTTTCACTTTCTCGCAAATCACCGGTCCCAGCGCGTCATACGGGATATTTTTATCCTTTCCGCCGGCAAGCAGAACGACGTTCCCGGCAAATACGGAAAGCGTGTGGATCGTACGGTTCGGACTGCTGTCTATGGCGCTGTTATAATATTTGACGCCGCGCAACTCCCGCACGAATTCCAGGCGGTGCTCTACGCCGTAAAATTCCGCGGCAGCCGTTCCGATATCTTCTTCCCGGATCACGCCGGCGCATGCCGAAATAGCGGCCAGCATATTTTCGGCATTAAAAGCCCCCGGAACACGCAGCAGATCGCGGTCAAGCTTATAATTATATAAGGAAGAAACGTACGAAAGCGCTGTTCCTTCCAAGAATCCGCACCCTTCCGCACGCGGATCGAAATCGTTCTGTGCGTGCAGATGCGCGGAAAACAGGCGGACGTGCCGTCCCTCCGAAAGAAAGTGATCTGCAAATGCTTTTGTTACGTCATTGCGGCAGTTCAGCACGACAATATCATCCGGACTCTGGTAGCGGCAAATATTTTTCTTGGCGTCGATATATTCCGCGTAATCTCTATGGATGTCGAGGTGGTTCGGTGAAATATTGGTGATTACGGCAACGTGCGGGCTTTTTCGCATCGTCATCAGCTGGAAGCTGCTGAGTTCCAGCACGGCGGTATCGTCCGGCTTGATTTCCGGTAAAATATCGATCAACGGACGGCCGATATTGCCTCCGAGCCAGACTTTTGTATCGGTTCCCGCGTAATGTGCGGATA
>CABQCN010000268.1 GCA_902462635.1 uncultured Oscillospiraceae bacterium | reverse complement strand
GGCGAGAATGAAATCGTGATCATGCTGGGCAACAGTGCGCAGCAGCGGAACGACGGTTCCTGTAAAGCGCACGTCCTGTCGGATACGGAAAAGGAATACGAATATCCCGGCATCGTGGATCACGTTTCCTTGATATTGAACGGGTCCCCCTGGGTTCATTCCGTGCAAGTGGCGCCGGATCCCGAAACCGGCAGCGTCGCGCTGCAGCCGATCATCAAAAACAACAGCGGCGCTACGGCGGAAGCCTCCGTAATCTACAGGGTTTATGCCATTGGCGTTTTGAAAAACGGCGAACCGCAGCAGGAGCGGGTGCTGCGCGGCACCGCCGAGCAGGGACGGCGCTTTTTTGCCGACGGGGAAGATACCGTGCTGAACGCTGTGGTAAAGATAGATGGATTCGAGGAATCCATGCTCTGGACGGTCGATTCTCCGTATTTATTTGAGATCGAAGTGGATACGGGCAGCGACATTCTGGTAAAACGGTTCGGTATGCGGACCTTTTCCTTCGACAGTGAAACGAAGCTGCCGATGCTAAACGGAAAGGTGACCTATTTAAGAGGCACCAATGTGGTCATGAACCGCTTCTTTGAAGATGCGGACAGAGCGCTTCATCCGTGGGAGGAAGACTGGATCCGTGCTTTTTACGCGGAATGTAAAGATACGAACTGGAATTCTCTGCGCTTCCATCTTGGCTCGGCGCCGGGCGACTGGTACGATATTGCCGACGAGGTGGGGTTCCTGATCTCGGACGAATACGCATGGTTCAGCGGCTGCCGGGACCATTGTACCGAACGGACGATCCGTCCCGAACTTCATGCCTGGATCGAAGAAAAAAACACGCATCCTTCCGTTATTATATGGGACATCCAGAATGAAGATATTTCCAGCGCCACGCGTTCTTTCGTGAAAAAAAACCGCGATTACGATATTCAGAACAGGCCGTGGGATAACGGATGGTCGGCTCCTCTTTCCGAAACGGATCCGTTCGAATGCCATCCGTATCTGCTCAGCGCCGGTTTCGATTTTGAAAATTTAAACGATTTTTCCACGTCGTATGAAAATCCGACGAGCATTATTCCGGAGGGATTCGCGCCGTTGAATCCGAAAATATTGAACGAATACGGGAGTATTTGGCTCAATCGGGAAGGAAATGCCACTACGGCGGGAATGCAGGCGTATTATGATCAGATTATGCGGGACAATACTGCGGACGACCGGATCCGGATTTATGCCGATGCAGTCGGTAAAATCACGGAATTCTGGCGTTCCGGCAGGCATTTTGCCGGCGTGCAGCAATTCTGTGCCCTGACCTATTCGAAACCGACCGGAGGCGGCGTGACCGGCGATATTCTGATGCCGGATCTGTCGGCGCCGAAATTTCATCCGGAAATCAAAGAAAAATTCCGCAATGCCTTTGCGCCGCTCGGCATCTGTATCAGCGAGTGGTCGGAGGTCTGCGAAAGAGGGACGAAGCGCACGGTGCCCGTAACGCTTGTCAACGACTATCCGTACGATATCGAAGATCTTACGGTTACGCTGAAGATTTACAAAGAAAATTCCGGCCGCGCGGTGAAAAAATATTCGCAGGGGGTCGGCCTGAAAGCCGCGGGGAACGGCGAGGGCGGCGACCGCCGGGAACTCCGTTTCGAGATTGCGCTGCCGGGTTCCCGGACGGATCGATTCCGTGTCGTGGCGGAATACCAATTGAACGGCGAAACGATCTGCAGCGAGCGCGTTTGGACGATCACCGGCGGCGCGGTTACGGAGCTTCCGGGATGGGCGATCGCCGCGCTCTGCACGGGCGGGGCGGCGATCCTCGCCGCTGTCTCGGCGGTGATCGTAAAATGCCGAAAAAAACGGATCGCAAAGGATTGACGGGTTCCTGAAATTGTGATACAATACAGCAGTTGCCGCTCTGACGGGGCTTGCAAATCCGCCGTTTTGTTTTTCAGGAACGACGGTGCCTTACGGAAGTGGCGTCTTCGCACGGACGCCATATACAGGCGAGATTGTTATGGAGGTGCAAAATATGTATGCTGTAATTATTACCGGAGGAAAGCAATACAAGGTTGAAGAAGGCGATACGCTGTTTGTTGAAAAACTCGACGCCGAGGCGGAATCGTCCGTTACCTTCGACAAGATACTCGCGATTTCCACGGGCGAAAATGATGTGAAATTCGGCGCTCCCTATGTGGAAGGCGCTACCGTGCAGGCGAAAGTCGCAAAGCACGGCAAAGGTGAGAAAATCCGCATCATCAAGCATAAAGCCAAAAAGGGCTATCGCAAAAGACAAGGCCACAGGCAGCCTTATACCAAGCTTACGATCGAGAAGATCAACGCTTGAGGCGCTTGACAGCCAATTAAAAATGATAACGGCCAGAATCGATAGAAATAGCCGCGGAGCCGTTTCCGGCTTTGAAATCACAGGGCACGCGGAATATGCGGAAGAAGGCAGCGATATTATTTGTGCGGCAGTATCCGCGATCGCATATACTGCGGCGGGCTATTTCCAGGAGAAAAAAATCGGCGGAGGACCGCCGGAATATTCCGAACAGGACGGATTTATGAAATTCCGTGCGCCGCGGATCGGTGCGGATCGCCCCGAGGAGCGTGCCGCAGCGGATGCCGTGCTCGAAGCGGCGGCAATCGGTTTGAAACAGATCGAACTGTCCTACGGAACAGAATATATAAAGGTAATCGACTAATCCAGGAGGTGTGAGGTCATGTTGAAGATAAATTTACAGCTATTTGCGCATAAAAAAGGTCTGGGAAGCTCTAAGAACGGCAGAGATTCCGAATCGAAGCGCCTCGGTGTCAAGCGGGCGGACGGTCAGTTCGTACTTGCAGGAAATATTCTCGTAAGACAGAGAGGTACGAAAATCTATCCTGGCGAAAATGTCGGTATGGGGACCGATTATACGCTTTACGCTTTGGTGGACGGAAAAGTTTCTTTCCGCAGATTGGGAAGGGACAAGAAGCAGGCCGTAATTATAGCGGAGGACTGATCGTTTTAAACAGCGATATTCGAAAGACTGCGATGCACATATAAAACATATAT
>CABQCN010000267.1 GCA_902462635.1 uncultured Oscillospiraceae bacterium | reverse complement strand
AGTAAATTGTCACCATTTTCTGGATACTTTGAACGGGGGCAAAGAAGGAGACGGCGCTGCGGTTTTCTCCGGAGAAAACCGCGGTGTGACGGCCGGCGTCGGAGCGGCCGTTGCGGAAGGAGCCGGGGAAGCGGAGAAAGATGGGGAAGGGCTATTTTCCTGTCCGGGTTCATAGATGATGACGATTTCCAGCGTGCACCGGGCAAGGAGATATTTCTGTCCCAGCTGTACCAACGCGTTGCCGAACAGCGAAACCGTGTTTCTGCCGGGCCGGAGCGCGGAAACCTGGATTCTATAATTCTGCACGGAGCCGCGCGCGGTAACGTCGTTTGCGCCGTACCGCAGCTCCGTATTTTTCAGAGCGGTATTATTTGCCGAAAGCGTGAGGCTTTTGATATGCGCTCTGGTGTAAGAATGCGCCCTGCCGAATTCCGTGAGGCTTGCATAGTTGTCCTGCAGTACGGCGCGCATATCCAGGTTCAGCGAAAGAAATTTTCTGCCCGGTCCGAGATAAAACGTACGGTCTCCGATCAAATCCGGATGATTGTCCGGCAGAGAGAGTTCCGAAGTAAAGCCGGGCATCTTGCGTACGAAATCAATCGAGACGGGTCCTGTAAACGTAGCGTACCGGATCACCTCTTTGTTATTTTTCGATTGGTAAAATACCCGGAGGATGCCTCCCGTTTCTGCCCAGCTGTAAACGATCGCGTAATCCAGCAAAGAAATGGAAGGGACGCCTCCCTGCATCAGGCCGAATCCTTCCAGACGTTCGCGTAAGGTAATGGGAATTCCGTTATTCATATTCTCAAAATCCCAAACAGGGCTGTCTTTCGCTTCGATCAGATCGCGGATCACATCGTAAGCCGTGTTGTCGATGCCGCTGACCTGGTAGGTTTCTTTCAATGATTCGGGCAGGTCGGTATATTTCATGAGCGTCATTTCCGAAAAATCGGTGTGAACCTCATTGGGGAAACGTGTGTTCGTCATGGGGACGCCGCTTAAAGAATAGCCGAGATAACGGTATTCTCCGTTCCTGGTGATTCCGCCGCTCTGCACGCGGAAATAACCGTAATCGGCGGCTTTGAAATCATTGACCGTTCCGGTGAACTGCACGGAATCCGGTTCTCCGTAAACGTACAGGCCCAGATCGGCAAACAGTTCGGTATTGAAATAAAATTTCATGCTGGAAGACCCGTTGGAAACATTGATATACGGTGTGTTTCTATAGAGCGGCGAAAGGTATTGGGAAAGATCTTCCCAGCTTGCCGACGTGCCGTCCCCGTAATACGTTTTATCGTCTTTCGCTGCGGCGGGAATCCCTGCGCAGAGAAGAGCGCATACGGATACCAGTACGGTACAAAATACCGCGAAACGCTTTATCATCATAAATTCCTCCTTTTGTTCAATTTCCGGCGATCCCGACGCGGATCGTCCCTGCGGATCCGCCCGGAAACCGGTAAGAAACGACTGCGGAATACCCTGCCGTACCGTCTTCATAGTAAAATTCATACTGCCGGTCCGGATTTTGAAGTACTTGCGCGGCATCGGATAAAAACTGGCTGCGGCAGCATTCTGGCAGCAGCGCGGCGGCGATTTCCTGCCGCTGCCGCAGCATCGCCGTATTTGCGGAATAGGGAAGTTCGCATGCGTTCCCGCGCGCGAAATCCAACGGTACGGCAAACATACCGCCGGATGCAGTATTGATCCATAAAGACAGATCCGTACCCGTTTCATTAAAATATACGAAGGAATGCTCCAATTCCTTTTGTTCCTCCAGAAAAGAAACCAGACTGCGGAAGGTGAAGCGTGATAAAGGATCGGTAAAACAAAGTAAAATCTCATTTCCTTCCGGATCGCATGTCCGCACCGCGTTCTCCGGGAGAGGACGGGCGTAGGAACGCATCGCTGCCGCCAGCTCGTCCGCTTCGCTTTGTAAAACGGGTTCGTCCGGAAACAACGCAAGCGTATACGCGTTCCCGGCCGGCCGGAGCCGCGCGAGGCCCGCTTCGCATAAAAACGCCACAGCTTCTTTATTTCGATCGGAAACAGCGCCGAAATCCGCAAGCAGTCCTTCCCAGATCCTGACGGCGCTTCCCGGGCTGCGCCAGATCCAGCGCGCCTGCGGGATGCCGCCCCCTGCTTGCCGGTACCGCGCATTGCGCACCGTCATGAAAGAAGCGCTTTCCGATTTCAAAAGGCGCATTCGTTCCTGATACGTGCCGCTTTCATAGCGGGTTTCTCCGCAAAGCAATGATGCGGAATCGCCATCCGTAAAAACGGGCGCATAAACGCCGCGCAGCAGCTCGTCATTTAAAATTTGGTGATAAATTTCGTAATAAAAATCCTGGCGCGTCCTACCCGCGCTTTCTGCGCTTTCCGCCGCCTGCGGCGCATCACGTTCCCGGGCGCAGCCGCCGGCAGCGGACGTCCATAACAAGACAGAAAGAATAAGCAGGAGAAAACCCTGCAAAGAAACTGGTTTCCAAATCCTCATGTAAATCACTCCCGAAAAGAAGTATATCACGCAAATCGGAATCATGCAAACAGTTTTATTATGCCAAAAATGGAATAATCACCCATTTATATCGTTTTTAAAATAAAAGAAAAGTTCCGGGACGAAAAATGTTTCCGCCGCGGTTTTCGCTTCCGTTTTGCCGGAACCGCCGTTTCGTCCGGAATCCGCAAACAGGGGGTCGGACAGAATCGCCATCAGATCCATGCGGTAGCCCGCCTGCCCCATGATATGGCTGACATCCGGCACATACTCATATTTTAGATCGCTTTGTTTTTCCAAAAAATCAGCCGCCTGTCTTGATAAACTGTGTATTCATTACATTATATAAATAAAAAGGTGCGGACGGCACAGAATACCGGAGGAAAATATTCTTGTAAAATATACGCAAATGTTTTATAATGCAGGGCGAATCTATCAAACGACAGTTAGGGGCAGGATCAACATTGAATAATTGCAGCGTAAATAATTTGCTGGATCTCGGGAAAACGATCGCCAAGGATCTTTTCGACGAAGTAACGTTTCCCTGGGAAATTTTACCGAACATTAAAACATTTATC
>CABQCN010000266.1 GCA_902462635.1 uncultured Oscillospiraceae bacterium | reverse complement strand
AGAAAACTTATGAATAAATTTTACCTGTTGACGTCTAATTTGTTTCTATGATATAATCAAACCGGAAATGTAAATCATTTCATATTGATAAAGGAGATGTTACAGTGAAGAAAAGAGTATTTGCATTTATTCTGACAGTTGCTGTTGCGGCGTCGTTTGCGATTATGCCGGCTATTGCTGCAAATCTGGACAAAGAATTTGTAGATCCCCCGAAAGCAGAACGTACTTACGACGATTTCGAAGCAACGGACGAGCCTTTTGGCGATGAGGATAAACCGGCAGGATTCGTCGATTTTATCGGCGGCGGAACGGTTGCGAAGCTGAGCGGCATGATCGTTGAGAACGGCGTAGGCGGCAGGAATTCTTTGCTTCTTTACAGAGAAGTAGAGGGCACGGAGCCGGGGAATCTGAGAATCCAGGGTCTGGATACGACGTACAGCGAAGGCGCGACGGAGCTTGCAATCCAGTTTGCGTTCCGTTTCAAAAAGCTTGGTAATTATGGGTTTACGTCGAATATCGAAGCGGCCGGAAACGCGATTACCGACTGGGGCGATAACGGAACCAAAAATTGGCTGGCGGTAAGAACGGAAAGCGAAACAGGCAAGGCGACGATCAATGTGCGCGACAACGAAGCGCTGGTGCCGATCAAAGAGGATCTTCAGGCCAATACGGATTACGTGCTGACTGCGGTGTTCACGATCGGAACGAACAAGTATACGGTAGCGGTTAACAATGAAGTAATCGGAACGTATACCTATCATTCGACGATCGACTCTATTACGGGACTTCGTTTTGACGATCACGGTTACGCGGAAGGAAAGACCGAAGCTGCGAATCTGGTTGACGAAATTTATTTCAATGATATCAAAATCGGCGAAGTTGTAAACAAGAGTTCGGGCGGCACCGAGACGCCGACCGATCCGACCCCGAAGCCGGGCGGCACGGATCAGAAGCCGAACACAAATACCGGCGATACGGCGTATCTTGTCGTTGTCGTTGCAATGGCGGCGGTACTTGCTACGGTAGTTTTCAAAAAAAGAGCCAACGTATGATTTAAATCCTTAAATTATACAAAATAAAAGATCCGGCCGAGGCCGGATCTTTTTGTTTACAGCGCGGAATTACTGTCTTTGGATTTCAGCTTTTCGTTTCGCCGATACACTTTGCAAGAACGCCGCACAGCTGTTCGATGTCCAGCGGTTTGCTGATATGGGCATTCATTCCGGCGGACAGCGCTGCGGAAATATCGTCGCGGAACGCATTGGCAGTGGTCGCGATAATCGGAACGGTGCGTGCGGACGGATGGTCGGACGCGCGGATTCGTCTTGCGGCCTCGTGCCCATCCATAACCGGCATCTGAACATCCAAAAGGATGGCGTCGTAATCGCCGGGAAGGGAAGCAAGAAACGTTTCTACCGCCTGCAGGCCATCGTCTACGCAGTCCACGGCAGCGCCGTTCATCTCCAACAATGCCGCCGCGATTTCTTGATTGATTGCGTTATCCTCCGCCACCAGCAGCCGGTACCCTTTCAGCGGCAGGTTGGAAGGGCGCGGTTTTTCTGTCTCCGCGGCTTCCGGATGCTTGTATTCCAATGCTTTCTTAATGGCGGCGTAAACCGAGGAGCGATACAGCGGCTTTGACAGGAATCCGTTGACGCCGGCCTCCCGTGCTTCTTCCTCTATCTCGGAGATATCGTAGGCCGAGATCATAATGATGGGAAGACCGTTGCCGACCTCCCGGCGGATGAGGCGGGTCAAGGCAACGCCATCCATCTCAGGCAGCTTCCAGTCGATGAGGCAGAAATCAAAATTCTGCCCTTGTCGGTGCAGTTCCTTCACCCGATCCGCCGCTTTTATAGCCGAGAGGCACCATTCTGTTTGAATTTTGACTTTTTCCAGTAAAATGGACGCCTGTTCACACACTTGCTGCTCATCATCCACGATGAGCGCGCGCAATCTTTGCGGACTAAAGTCAGGCTCCGAAACAGCGCTTTCGCCGGCGCGATTGAATGGCAAATCCACGATACAAGTGGTGCCCGCGCCGAGCGCGCTTTCTATATGGATCTCGCCGCCCATCAGCTCTACCAGATTTTTGGTGATCGACATGCCCAGTCCCGTGCCGCCAAAACGCTTTGCAATGGAAGCGTCAGCCTGTTCAAACGGCTGAAAGATGCGGTCGATCGCTTCCTTGGTCATACCGATCCCCGTATCGGAGAGGAGAAATCGAATGGTATTGGTGGCGCCGTTGACAGCTAACAGGGACACGTTCAGACGGATTTTTCCGCCCGAACCGGTGAATTTCAACGCGTTGGAGCTGAGATTGATCAAAATCTGGTTGAGCCGAAGCGAGTCGCCGATAAAGACCGTATCCGCGCCGAACCCCTCCATGGTTTCTTCAAAATCAATTTGTTTTGCTTTGGCCTGGGCATAAACGGTGGACACAAATCCATTGATGACTTCAAAGATATCAAAGGGTTCGATTTGGAGGATCATTTTGTTGCTTTCGATTTTAGACATGTCCAGCACATCGTTGATCAGCGTCAGCAGATGCTTGGAGGAAAAAGAAATTTTAGAGAGGCAATCCTCCACCCTTGGGGGATCCTTGACCGAAGCCGCCGCAATTGCGGTCATGCCGATAATCGCGTTGAGGGGGGTGCGGATCTCATGGCTCATCCGTGACAGAAACGTGCTCTTGGCCGTGTTGGCACGCTCTGCGCTCAGCATGGCATCCTGCAGCACCTGACGGGAACGGACTTCCTCGGTCCGATCGGAAAAGACGATGATAAGCTGCGGAGCATTGCGGTCTTCCACCCAGTAGACGCGGATCAGCATCCAGCGTTTTTCCCGGTTGAGGTTTGTATATTCCACGAGCTTTTCAAACGGGGAAACAAACTGCGGATCCCGAAGCGCCGCCGAAAGGCTTTGGGCATCTTCCGGCGTTAACCCATTATAAAGACTTTCCACACGCTCCATAGGCGTCCCGAGAACCCGTTCCAGATTCAGCCCGCGGTAATTGATGACATCGGTCCCGGCATCCCGGATGATAAACGCATCGTCGATACTCAGAGACAGCTGATCAAAAAG
>CABQCN010000265.1 GCA_902462635.1 uncultured Oscillospiraceae bacterium | reverse complement strand
GCTCCTCCAGCCGGCCGATCCGTGATTCCAGGTTCCGGCACGCCGTAAGGATCGGCGCCGCTTCTTCTGATAATAAGATGCCGCTCTTCGTAAGATGTACGTTTTTAGAACGCCGCTCGAACAGCGGCGTTCCGGCCTGCTCCTCCAGATCGCGGATCGCGTGCGAAACGGCGGACTGTGTGATATATAATTTATCCGCGGCTTTTGTAAAGCTTCCGGTTTCGGCGACGGCCTGGAATATTTTCAAATGCCGGAGCGTCATGCGGTTTCCCTCCAATCATGAATAAAAATAATGAGTGTTCCCAAATCTTATCATTTTACGTAATGGAATGCAAGCGATATAATCAATCTTGCGCAAGGAGGAATGTTATGAAACGCGTAAAATTATATTGCTGGCTTTTTGGAATCAATTTGTTTATCAGTACCTTTACCTTCGGAGGCGGTTATGTCGTCGTACCGATGATCCGAAAGTATTACGTACAGCGGAAAGCGCTTTTTACCGAAGAAGAACTGCTGGACCTGGCGGCGGTGGCGCAATCTTCTCCGGGTGCGATCGCAGTCAATTTATCCGCGCTGGCAGGATACCGCGTTGCGGGAATCGCGGGAATCGCGATCTGCAGCTTCGCAGCCGTACTGCCGCCGCTCGTAATCATGACGGCAGTATCGCACTGGTATGCTGTCTTTTCCGCCAACCGCATCGCTGCCGCTGTTTTAAAGGGGATGCAGGCGGGCGTTGCCGCCGTCGTAGTGGATTATATTATTGATATGGTACAGGCGATTACGAAGGAGCGTTCTTTGCTGCTGCTGTTGCTTGTGCCGGCGGTATTCCTTGCAAATTTCTTTTTCAAAATCCATGTCGCGCTCTTACTGCTGGGCTGCTGCGCATTTTGCGCTGCGCGGATCTAGTTTTTCGAAAGGCGGAGGCGGGGCGAATGACGTTGCTGTGGAACTTGTTTATTACTTTTTTTCAGATCGGACTGTTCAGCATCGGCGGCGGTTATGCGGTCATACCGATGATCCAGGAATATGTAGCGGAGAAAAACGCATGGATTTCGGCGAAAGCATTTACCGATATGATTGCAATTTCGCAGATGACGCCGGGTCCGATCGCCGTAAATACGTCAACCTTTACCGGATTGCAGATTGCGGGGATCCCCGGCGCTTTGATGGCTACGGTGGGCTGTGTGATTCCGGGAATCTGTATTTCCGTGGCGCTTTGCCGCTTCTTCCGGCGCCATCAGAAGTCGGCGTATGCTGCGGGTATTTTACAAGGCTTGAAATCAGCGTCTGCGGGGTTGATCGCATCGGCGGCAGCCACGATTCTGCTTCTGACGTTTACGGGCACGTCTGCGGTAGCGGCGCTGCGCAGTCCTGACTGGATCGCCGTGGTTCTGTTTGCAGCCGCGTTCTTTATTTTAAGAAAATGGAAGCCGAATCCGATCCTTTTGATGGTGGTTGCGGGAATCGCAGGCGGTGCCGCATATCTGATAAAAGGACTATGAAGCGCGGGTTGCCAAGGATTTTATCCGTAGAGCTTCCCGACCAAATAATTCAGCGTTTTTGCCGGAAGCAGTTTGGCGGCAACGCAAATCAGGCGGTAACCGGCGCCGATCGTACGGATCGGTTTGACGCGTTTTTTTTCTGCGATCCGGCAAATACGGCGTCCCGCGATTTCCGGCGGCATACCGTTTTGTTCGTCGCGCTCCATCCGGGAAACGCTATGGCTGATGCGACCGTTATAAATATCATCGCCTGCGCAGTATTTATTGCGCGCGGCGGTGAAATCCGTCTTGATATCGCCGGGCTGTACGGCGCATACGGCGATCCCGAACGGACGAATCTCGTTGGCGAGCGCCAGCGTATAACTGTTGATCGCCGCTTTTGCGGCAGAATAATAAGCCTGAAAAGGAATCGGTACCATTGCAGCGACCGAACTGATATTGAGGATCCTCCCGCCGCCCTGCGTGCGCATCACGGGGAGCACGGCGCGGGTCACATTGACCATACCGAAAAAATTGACGTCGAATTGCCGTCTGGCGTCTTCTGTTTGCGTAAATTCGACGGCGCCGGAGATCCCGAACCCGGCGTTATTGATCAGTACGTCAATCCGCCCGGTCTGTTCCAACACGGCGTTTACCGCCAGCTGTATGGCCGGTCCGTTTGTGACGTCGGCCGAAATATGGGCGATCCCTTCGAGTCCGTTCTGCCTTCGGCTGATTTCAAAAACCGTATAGCCTGCCGCCTTCATTGCGAATGCCGTTTCTTTTCCGATTCCGGATGTTCCGCCGGTAATCAGACAAACTTTTTCTTTCATCCTTAACACCTTGTCCGTTTTGCGATTCTTTTTTATAATACTTCCTGTACCCGGCCGTCTGCGGGCTTTACTTTTATTCCGTGCGGATTATCTGAATTTGAACCCGCAGCTGCGCCTCTTCCGCCATCAAAACAGCGGTTTCCCATCCGAAATATCGATACCCAACGCTTTCGCCATACCGCTTTGCTTAAAGGGGTTTATTTTTTCTACAATGCCGTCGTGCGCAAAAAGGGAACCGGTATTTTTAAACCAAAACGTTATATTTGCCTTCGCGCATTGTTCCCGGATGTGAAGCACCCAATCGTATTCGCATACACGGGCGTCCCGCCCCGTTTCACCGCCAACGGTAACATGCTCTACGCCATGAAGATACGGCGATAAATCGATCTTTTCCAGAATCGGTGCGCAGGCGATAAAACGCCTTTTGATCGGATAGGATAAAAACAACGGAAGCCTGTAATCGGCTGATTTTTGATTTTCGACCGTACACCCCATTCTTACGTTATCATATCCCATCCCCCAATCTGACGGAAGCGACACAAGAAAACGGTCGATTCGCTTTGTTAAAATCAAAAATTCTATATCTGTTCTTTCCTTGATAATCGCCCAAACCTCTTTCCGCCACGCGTCGGCTTCGGGAAGAAAAAAATCCGTCGCAAAACACGTTGCAAGAATTTTGTTTCCTTTAATGTTATATTCCCCTTTTGCATTTTTCCTGACAGGCCAATCGAATTTATCCGTTTTTTGAATGGTGTTTTGACCATAGCGTTT
>CABQCN010000264.1 GCA_902462635.1 uncultured Oscillospiraceae bacterium | reverse complement strand
TTACAAGCAGCGTTGGCATTATAAAAATACTTGCAACAGATAAACCCTATGTAGATATACAAAAAAATCCAAAAGTTATTTTAGCGCAACCTGATAATGCATGGGAACATTTTTTGTCTTATATGAACGAAGAAGGATATACCTACTTGGAAAAGGAACGATTAGGGAATAGGTGCTTTTTTATGAAAGATCAACAAAAAGTGAACGTATCTTTTAAAATGAATGGGTATTATTCACAGTGGACTTGGGAAAAATAGGAAATGAAATTTTTTGAAAGGAGAAAGTTATAGGAAGAACAAAAGGATTGTAAAATGATTGGGCAGTATCATAATTATGATCATGTTCTCATTTAGTTACCGTTTCAGCCAAATTACATAAAAACAAAGCCCTTCGTTTTTGCTTCAACGAAAGGCTTTCTTGGTGGTTGCGGGGGAAGGACTTGAACCTACGACCTTTGGGTTATGAGCCCAACGAGCTACCAACTGCTCCACCCCGCGTCAACTATGCGATTTGTTCGTTCCTTTGAGCGAACGTTATCTATTATACCATGATATTTTGTGTTGTCAATAAGAAATTTATGGCGCAGAAAGATTCTGCGGCGCGGCCGTATTACCTTGGCAAAAAAAGACTTGCATACCGGCAAACCGTATGCTATAATTGCGGTTGCCTGATTTTTTAAAACGGAAATTGCGGAGGTGGAACAGGTGACAGCTTTGAAGGTAGTATTGGGAATATTTTATTTGCTGATTTGCGGATTTGTAATTCTTGTCGTTATGTTGCAGGAGTCGAAGAGCGACGGGCTTAGCAGCGTAATAACCGGTGAGAATACGGAATCTTTTTATAATAAAAATAAAGGGATGAGCAGAGACAGATTTTTGTCTAAGCTGACAGTGGTGCTCTCCATATTCTTCGCAGTCGTTGCAATCGTACTCAGCGTATTGATGCGTATGGGATGAAACCGGTCGGATTTACCCGGTTTATCGAACAAGAAAAGCAGTTTTTAAGAAGCCGTGCATAAAAAGCACGGCTTTTTGTCCGCCGGGCATCAAAATGGCCAAAAGAAAGCACAATAGAGAAATAAGAAAGGCGGGTGACCGATATCAAAACAAAAACAAAAGGAAATTTTAAAAACCGGGGGTCTAAGAAACCGCCGCACCGCTCTAAAAATTTGAGCGCGGCGGCAAACGCCGGCAAAACCATAAAAAAAGAAAACAAAAAGAAACCGGAACGGCCGGAATATAAACCGCCGGAGCAGCTGATCGAGGAGAGAAGTGATTTCAGCGACGAGATCAAAAAAGAAATCGCGCATATCCGCACGTCGCTCAGCGCCGCGGCAATTACAAAAGAACTGAAAAGAGGCCGCCGGGATCTGCGGGATCTCACGATCGTTACGATGGACTCGGAAGAAACGAAAGACGTGGATGATGGTATTTCGGTCGGCCGCCTGGAAAACGGCGCGTATCTGCTCGGCGTCCATATCGCGGATGTAGCGCATTATGTACGGGAAGGCACGGCGCTCGACCGGGAAGCGTACGAGCGGGGGACGAGCGTATATCTGGTCGATAAGGTGCTGCCGATGCTGCCCCGGAAATTGTCGAACGGCATCTGCAGCCTGAATGCCGGGGAAGATCGCTTTGCGCTCAGCGTCATGATGACGATCGATAAAAAAGGCGAAACGCGCAAGTATGAAATTTTCGAAAGCCTGATCCGCGTAAAATATAAAATCACTTACAAGCAGATTTCGGCCCTGTTTGAAGGAGACGTTCCGCCGTACCGGCAAGATGCTTTGCGGGAAGAATATAAAGCGCATCTCGATGATTTGCAGGTCATGAAGGAACTGGCGGCGCTCCGGCATGCGATGCGGTATCGCCGCGGCTCGATCGATTTTGATTTTCCCGAAACGCATGTGACGACGGACCGGGCGGGCAAGCCTGTCGGCGTGGAAACGGAACGGAGTACCTTTGCCAACAATATTGTCGAAGAATTCATGCTTGCCGCCAACGAAGCGGTTGCGGAGCATTTTTCCAAAATGAACGTGCCGTTCCTTTACAGGGTACACGGCCGCCCGGATCCGGAGAAACTATTGAAACTTTCCACCGAAATCCGCAGCATGGGGTATACGCTGCGGGGACGGGGCACGGGAAACGCTCACGCGATACAGTCGCTTTTGGAAACGGTCAAGGGGAAAACGGCGGAACCGATCATCAGTATGCTCACGCTGCGCGCGATGCAGAAGGCCGAATATTCGCCGGAAAACGAAGGCCATTTCGGACTTGCTGCAGAAAACTATACGCATTTTACCTCACCGATCCGGCGTTATCCCGATCTGTTTATCCACCGGGTGATCAAAGCTGTTTTTCATGGAGATCTGAACGCGGAGCGCCGGGATTCCCTGCGGGGATTTACGGCGGAAGCCGCGAAACACTGCTCGGAAACGGAGCGGGAGGCGGAAAGCGCGGAGCGGCTGTATACCGACAGGCTCGTGGCGGAATATATGAGCCGTTTCATCGGCGATCCCTTCGAAGGAACGATCTGCAACATTACGTCTTTCGGTATCTTCGTGCGGCTGGAAAATTCCGCGGAGGGCCTCGTATTTTACAACAGCATGCCGGATTATATGATCTTCGATGAGAAGAAAATGATCGCGTCCGGGGAATCGAGTAAACGGAAGTATGCCATAGGCGACCCGGTTCAGGTGAAAGTTGTCAATTGTAACGTGAAAATGGGGCAAATCGAGTTTCATTTTACGAAATAATGTGATAGAATAACAAAGAAGGAGTTGATAAGCGATGTTTGAATTGGAACAGTTCGAGTCCGAACTGGGAGATTTGCAAAAAAGTTTATGCGATTTGAGGGATTCACTTTGACACGGAGGGAATCCGGAATCTGATAGAAGAATTAGAGAACAAAGCGTCCGAGCCGGATTTCTGGAATGATCCGGAAAAGTCCCAGGCGGTGCTGAAACACTTGAAACAGCTGAAAACGAAGCTTGGAAAATTCCAGCATCTGGAATCGAAATACGAAGAAATCGAACTCATGATTATGATCGGCAATGAGGAAAACGATATTTCGATGGCGGAAACGGTACGGGAGG
>CABQCN010000263.1 GCA_902462635.1 uncultured Oscillospiraceae bacterium | reverse complement strand
CCCTGCGGCGGCACAGCCGCCACCGTACCTTCCAATATTTTCAATAGCGCCTGCTGTACGCCTTCTCCGCTGACATCGCGCGTAATGGAAGGATTATCGCCCCTTCTGGAAATCTTATCGATTTCATCGATAAAAATAATGCCGTTCTCCGCTTTTTCGATATCGAAATCCGCCGCCTGGATCAGGCGCAGCAATATATTCTCAACGTCCTCGCCGACATAACCCGCTTCCGTAAGGGAAGTCGCGTCTGCGATCGCAAACGGCACATTCAATACTTTTGCCAGCGTCTGCGCCAGATAAGTTTTTCCGACGCCGGTGGGTCCGATCAGCAGCACATTGCTTTTCGTCAGCTCGACCCCCGCGTACGGAGACGCGTTTTCCTGATCTTCCGCGCCGGAAACATCCGCTTTGACAGGCTTCCGCTTGCCGCCGGCCGCCTCCTGCTTCCTGTTATCCTCGATCCTTTTATAATGGTTGTAAACCGCAACGGAAAGCGCGCGTTTTGCCCGGTCCTGTCCGATTACGTATTCATCCAGCGCTTTTTTTATTTCCGCGGGCTTCAGGAGCGAAATATCGCTGTCGCCGCCATCGCCGAGCATATCTTCCATTTCCGTTTCCAGATAATCGTCGTGTAAAATATCGCAGCATAAATCAATGCATTCGTCGCAGATAAAAACGCCCGGTCCCGCTATCAGCCTCTTCACCTGGCCTTCTCTCTTTCCGCAGAAAGAGCAGCGTACCTGTTTATCGTCATTTTTCGCCATATAACAGCCTCCTTTGGTCTTATGGACTATAATGAGTGCGCCGCAAATCAATATAGAACGAAACTATAAATAAACTTGCGGCGTATAAATCTTATCCCCGATTATTGAATTATATTCTCTTTTCCATAATCTTATCGATCAGGCCGTATTCAAGAGCTTCTTGCGCGGACATATAATTGTCCCGTTCCGTATCGGCAATGACCTTCTCGAGCGGCTGGCCCGTTCGTTCACTCAAAATCCGATTCAATTTATCCTTGATCTTCAGAATCTGCTCCGCCTGGATTTTGATGTCCGTCGCTTGGCCTCTCGCGCCGCCAAGCGGCTGATGGATCATGATTTCACTATTCGGCAAAGACATTCTCTTGCCTTTTGCGCCCGCCGCAAGCAGGAACGCTCCCATACTGGCCGCCATCCCGATACAAATTGTCGAAACGTCACATTTTACAAACTGCATCGTATCGTAAATCGCCATCCCCGAGGTAACGGAACCTCCCGGACTATTGATATAAAGCTGGATATCCTTATCCGGATTTTCAGATTCCAGGAATAAAAGCTGCGCTACGACAAGACTGGCCGTTACATCGTTTACTTCGTCGCTCAGCATGATAATTCTGTCGTTCAGCAATCTGGAATAAATATCGTATGACCTTTCGCCTCTGCTCGTTTGTTCAATAACAATCGGTACCAATGCCATAATAAAACTCCATTTCTCCGACGCGTATACTATTTTCTTTCCCGAAGAACCGCGATCCCGTCGGTTTAAGCGTTTTCTTCGTCTTTCTTCTCCGGCGCCTTTTTGGCCGGGGCTTTCTTCTTAGCAGGCGCCTGTTCCGCAGCAGATTCCGCTTCCGCGTTCTGTGCCGGCTCCTGTTCTTCCTTCGCCTGTACTTTGACAGCCGTCTCGAATATCAAATCGACAGCCTTGCGCTGCTTCACTTCGTTTGCAATATCGTCGCGCCTGTCCTGAAACATCTCCTTGACTTCATCCACGGATTTTTTGAGATATTCCGCCGCCTGTTCGAATTCTTTTTCAAATTCTTCTTCCGAAACGGTGATCTCTTCCGCCGCGGCGATCGCTTCGAGCACAAGATCCCTCTTGATATTCAGTTCAGCCTGCGGGCGGATATTTTCCTGAAACTTCTCCGCCGTAATGCCCATATACTGGCAATACTGGTCAAGCGTCATCCCGTACATACTGACCTGATTCTCCGTCCTCTTTACCTCGGATGCGACCTCCGCGTCTATCATGCACGCCGGAATATCGAGTTCCGCATTGCCGATCGCAGCCTTCAAAGCTTCTTCCGTCATTGCTGCTTTGGAGGATTTTTCTTTATTCTCCGAAAGCTTCTTTGCCAGATCCGCGCGGTATTCCGCAAGCGTATCGAATTCGCTCACGTCGGACGCGAACGCATCGTCGATTTCGGGGAGTTCCTGCTTCTGGATTTCATGAACTTTTACTTTAAATTCCGAATCCTTGCCTTTCAGTTCTTCCGCGTGATAATCTTCCGGGAACTTTACGTTTACGGTAATCTCATCGCCCGTAGCGGCGCCGACGATCTGTTCCTCAAAGCCCGGAATGAATTGCCCCGAACCGAGCTTCAGCTTGAAGTTTTCTCCTTTGCCGCCTTCAAATGCCGTGCCGTCGATAAACCCTTCGAAATCGATCGTAACGGTATCGCCGTTTTCTGCGGGGCGGTCCTCTACCGTAACCATACGGGCGTTCTTCTCCGCCTCGCTCTTGATCGCGTTATCGATTTCTTCCTCCGTAAGCGCCGAAGGAACGTCGGTAATTTCAAGGTTCTTATACTGGCCGAGCGTTACTTCCGGCTTCGTGAAAACTTCGAGGGAGAATTCCATTCCCTCCTTGTCCATCTTCGTTACTTTGACGTTCTGCGGATAAGAAACCGGCTTGATCCCCAGCTCCGGAATGGAACCGTAGTACAGATCCGTAATAATATATTCTTCTGCGTCACTGAAAAGAACTTCCGACCCGTAAAATTGTTCTACCAGCTTCCGCGGCGCTTTGCCCGGCCGGAAGCCATGTACGTTATAATTTTTCTTATTTTTATTATAGGAATACGCGAGGCCTTCTTCCACCTTGTCCGCGTCAGCTTCAAATGTTAATCTGATTAAATTCTTGTCAATTGCTTCCTGTTTGACCGCCATAATAATACCTCCACACCCGTACACACTAAAATTATATATAAAAAAGCCTGCCGTGAAACCAGCAAGCTACAAAAAACCATTTCAGGCCGAGACCGCGCGCGGCAGTCCCGCCGCCTGAATCTCTCGTAACCGGCTTACAGACCATATCTCTTGTTGAACTTGTCT
>CABQCN010000262.1 GCA_902462635.1 uncultured Oscillospiraceae bacterium | reverse complement strand
TCCATAGACGGTACCGTTTCGCAGTCCGGCGCAAAGAATCTGCATCCAAGCGATTCCAGAAATCCGTATATGCCGTAAAGCGTGCCCCTGCCGCTGCCGCCGGCAATGACAAGGATATTGTCGTTCATTTTGACCGTATATCCTTCTTCTCCCATCCAATCCCAGTCAAAATCGTTATATACGCCTTGCCGCGCCGTTCGACCGATAACGATTTCATATTTTTCCTGTTCCGACGTGTCGTCGGTGATTTTGAGCGCACATCCCGACATCGATTCGATATACTTTTTGAGTTCGTTTGCCGCCGTTTTCTCCGCCGGATCGGCAGCACTGGAAATCACGATCTTATATTTGCTCATTTCGTCCTTTACGATCAGGTATTTCCCATCTTCCAGATCCGGCAGCTTGCCGGGGTTTTTACATCCGTTCATCATTCCGCACACTCCAATCACTATGATTGCTAAAATAAGGAAGATATATTTTTTCATCTCTTTTATTTTCCTTTTTTCCTGGCGATCAGTATAATCACAACCGCCCCGGCTACGATCACTCCCGCGCAGATTCCGATAACCGCACCGATATTGACGCCGCCCTCGCCGCTTCTTTTATCGGCGGCCGGAGACGCAGTTGTCCCCGAAGGCGTTTTTACAGCTTTTGCAGTAGCGGTACTCGTCGATTTTTCCGCTTCTTTTGTCGGCGATTCTGGAGATACGGTCGGTTCGTCTTTTCCGTCGGCAGCCGTAAAATGCAATGCGACATTTTTGAAATCCGCAGCAGCCGTCCTGACTGCGGCGCCGGCGAAAAAGAGGTCGGCCACCAGCCGCGCTTTTTCTGTTTTGATGACGTCTGTTCCTTGTGCATCCTTTACCGATACAGTCTTGTAATAAGTATAATCTAAATACTCAAAAATTTCCGTATCGTAATCCGATTCATAATCCCCCTCATTTTCCATCTCTACCGTTGCCAGAAGCGCGCCATTGACATGGATCTCAATTTTTTTACCATCATCGACAAAACGAATCGGAACAAATTTGGAATAATCGATACCTTCTATGGTAAAATCATGATATACGGATGAAATTCCCCAGGTACTGTCGTCATCCTGCGTTTTAATGGAAATGCGGATTCCACCTTCTATAGGCGACAATACGATTCCGGTAGCGCCGATCGAGGAGTACCCATCCTGCCCGCCTTTTTCCGTATGGAAATCCCATTCATACAGATTGAATACGGATCCCGTGCGATAACACACGCCGATATTCGTGCTGAGTTCTTCCGCCCGCAATGCAATGACGAATTCGCTCGGGGCCGTAATTTCATCATAAGAAATAAAGGAATAGATCCCGCTCATATCGATATATTTCCCATCTTCATCTTCTTCGATTTTGGCGGAAGAGGATTCGGGGAGGCCGCATTTCGGTTCCCAATCGGAGGCAAAATCTTTTGTTTCTTCCAATACCGTGCCCGCCGCGTCGTTTTCAATGCTTCCTTTGGTTTGACAAACAGCCGCGTTTACATTTACTGTGCCGATATAAGCGGTCAGCACGACAGCCGCTACTAAAAACTGAACTTTCTTCATTACAATTTCTCCTTCTTGTATTTTTGTCAATATTTTATACGATACCGCGGTAAGTCCCATAGATTAATATTACCTGTTTATTGGAATATCTTTGCATTTACAGAAACTCGATATTGACTTTGCATACAGGATTCCATAAAATGGCCGTGAGGTGAAAAATATGAACAGTGATTCTATTTATGAAGAAATTCCATTTGAAAACGCGCTATTTCCCATCCGCATCCTGCAAAATAAGAATATTACGCCCAATACTCCGAAAAAGGAAGTTCTTACGTGGCACGAGCAGATCGAAATTCTTTATTTCCACTCCGGAAGCGCCTGTATTACGTGCGGGACAAAAAAATATATTGCCGCTCCGGGCGATATATTTCTGATCAATCCTTACGAAATACACGGCGTTGCGTATCACGGCGGCGCGCTTTTTTTCGATTGTATCATGGCGGATCCCCGGATTTACCACGGAACGCAGGATGAAGTCTGCGAAATGAAATACTTATCGCAGATCGAAAGCCGCAAGGTTTGTTTTCACAACAAGGTTACATCTGCGGAAGAGCCGGCAACGATCATCAGGGAATTATTAAAAGAATGCAATTGCAAGGAACCGGCGTATGAACTGAAAGTCAAAAGCATAATTTTAAACTTCTTCGCCTGGCTGTTCCGCCATGAAATCAACCGCAGCCATACGAAAGACGAAATACTGCGTACCACGCAGAAATTCGACAAGCTGAAAAACGCATTTACTTATATTTATGACCATTACAATGAGGAAATTAATTTATCGAAGCTTGCGGGCACCTGTAATTTTAATCTTTCCCATTTCTGCCGTTTGTTTAAGTCCGTCACGGGCCAGACCGCGGTACACTATATCAATGAGGTTCGTATGCTGAAAGCAGAATTGCTGCTTCGCACTACGAACCTCGGTGTTGCGGATATTGCCGGCAGAGTGGGGTTTACAGACCATTGTTATTTCAACAGATGTTTTAAACGTTATTTCGACGCAACCCCTTTGGAAGTACGGAATCAGTCGGATTTATGAGTATTTCACTTTTCTTTTTAAAATTACGGCAGAGAAAAGCGCCGATGCGGCGATCGCATACAAGCAGGGATCTCCCGTGCCAGGATTTCCTCCCGGCCCGGGTTCTTTATCAGAATCCGGTTTTACGCTGGGTTCCGGTTTTTTGTCGGGATCCGGCTCGGAATCCGTCCCGTCCGGTGTCATTATCGAAATATTGTCGATGTCCATAGATTTTTCCCGGATGCCGATTCCGAGATAGGCATCTTCCGCTACTACGCGGGCACTCTCCGTTCGGAACCGTTCCGTCCCGGCGGCGTCCTTCACAACGGCGGTTTTATAATACACACAATCGAGATATTCCGGTATTTCGGTATTGCCGTCCTCCGGATACGTTCCCTTTTCCGACAGTTCCACCGTTGCCGTGAGCGAACCGCCGATATAAATTTTAACTGTCGATCCGTCATCCTCTACCTTCAGATTTGTAAAACTGCTCCAGCCCGGATTTCCTTCAAC
>CABQCN010000261.1 GCA_902462635.1 uncultured Oscillospiraceae bacterium | reverse complement strand
CGAGCGTCATATGGTAATCGTGTACGATTCCGCCGTCGGAACACAATGGAATGTATATTCCTTTTTCTTTAAAATATTCGTCTCTTGCTTTTGCCACTTCGATCACCGACGTTGCCTGCCCGCGTCCGATCCCTTTTTGCTCTCTTGTGATGCAAATGGAGCCGCCGCCGATCCCGATCTTGATAAAATCGGCGCCCGCGTCGGCAAGGTAGCGGAACGCTTCCGCATCCACGACATTTCCTGCGCCGACCTTGACTCTGCCGTTATATTCCGTCTTGATATATTCGATCGTATCCTTCTGCCATTCGGAATATCCTTCCGAAGAATCGATGCACAGTACGTCCACATCCGCTTTCACAAGTTCCGGGACGCGTTCCTTGTAATCCCTGGAATTGATTCCGGCGCCGACCATATAGCGTTTCTCGCTGTCGAGCAGCTCCAGCGGGTTTTCTTTATGGGAGTCGTAATCTTTCCGGAATACGAAATATTTCAGATTGCAGTCTTCATCTATGATCGGAAGGCAATTGAGTTTGTTGTCCCAGATGATGTCGTTTGCCGTTTTCAGCGTGACGCCTTCTTTGGCATAAATCAGATCTTTAAAAGGCGTCATAAATTCCGCGATCTTCGTCTCCTGCGGCATTCTGCTCACCCTGTAATCCCGGCTTGTCACGATTCCCAGGACCGCAATCGTGGAATGCCCTGATTTTTCTTTCAATTTAAGTACGTCTTCGAGCGTATGTTCCGGAGTCAGATTGGAATCGCTGACAACGAAGCCGGATTTGTATTTTTTGACCCGGCCGATCATTTCCGCCTGCTGGTCGATCGGCTGCGATACGTATACGAACGACAGCCCGCCGCATTTTGCGAGTGCGATTGCCATTTTATCGTCCGAGACCGCCTGCATCACCGCGGATACCATGGGAATATTTATCGACAGCGGCGATTCCTCTCCCTTTTTAAACCTGACCAGGGGCGTTTTCAGCGATACCTTGTCCGGCGTGCAATCTTTCTTCGTCAGTCCGGGCAGCAGCAAATACTCGCTAAACGTGTAAGACGGTTCGTCGTAAATAAAAGCCACACAATCAACTCCTAACAATATTTTGATTGGATAGTATACTACCCGCCCCTGGAAAAGTCAAGGCGCTTCTGATGAAGCCGCCGTAAATATTGTAATAAAATGAGGCGCCTGTTCCGGAAGCCGACCGGCCGGCCGGAGCCGGGCAAACAACTAACGGATCAGCTTTTTGAATTCGCGCCTGCGAAGGCGAAAAACATAAATCGGCGCACGAAGCAGCCAATCGAGATACATGCCGATCCAAATTCCCAATGCGCCCATACCGAATTTAACGCCCAGCAAATAGCCGAGCAAAACCCTTCCGAGCCACATCGTGCCGATGGAAATGACCATCGGGAATTTGACGTCTCCTGCCGCGCGCAGGCCGGCGGGGATCGTAAAGGACGCCGCCCATAATACCGGTACGACGATCGTGATGGACAGCAGCAGCTGGTTTGCGATCTCCGCGGTTTGGCTCCCTAATCCGAATAAGGAAAAGATCGGCGTATGTACGGCGTAAAGAATCGAATTTGTAAAAACCTGCAGCACCATGACGGTTCCGGTAAAAAGCCAGACATACCGTTTGGCTTCTTTTGTTTTGCCCGCGCCGATCAGCTGGCCGACGATCGTCATAATGGCAATATTCAGAGAGTTCCCCGGAATCAGGGCGATAGCGAAGATCGTACGCCGTTTGCGGCGATCGCCGCCGTGCCGAATCCCGTAATAAAACTCTGCGTCATTACTTTTCCAAGCTGGAAAACAACGGATTCCATGGCGGCGGGAAGGCCGATCAGCAATACGAGCTTCAGAACATCCCATTGGAAGCGAAACGGGAACATTTTACGAATGTTGATTTCTTCCGCAGGCCGCAGCAGAAGCAGCACCATGACCGCCGCGCCGACCGCTCTGGAGAGGAGCGAGGAAAGCGCTGCGCCGCCGGCTCCCATTCCGAAGCCATAGATAAATATGGCGTTGCCGCTTACATTGACAATATTCATAATAATGGAAATGACCATGGTTGCCGTAGCGTTTCCCTTCGCCCGGTAGATCGCGGCGCACGTCGAATATACCGCCAGAAACGGATACGATATTGCGGAATAAAGAAAATACGCTTCCGCGTGCCCCATCACGTCCGGCTCGATTTTTCCAAACAGCAGCGAAAGGACGCCGCGGCAGTCGATGACGCAAAGCCCCATGAGCAGCGCGGACAGAAAAACAGAAGCCCAAAGCGACTGCACAGCGGTCCGTTTGGCATCTTTTATCTTTCCGGCTCCGATGTACTGCGAGATGACGACCGTCGCGCCCGTTGCGATGCCCATAAACAAATTGATCAATAAGATATTTAACGAGTCGACCGTGCTGACGCCGGCGACGGCCGGTTCTCCCGCGCTCGATACCATAATGGTGTCGAACAGTCCGATCGTACTTGCCAGAAGCTGTTCGATCAAAATCGGCAGCACCAATTTTTTCAGGTCTATAGGATCGTTTTGAAAGTATTTTACCCAAAAACTCTTAAAACGTCTGATAACTATCACTTCTTATTCTGCATTGATTATTTATGAAGGTTCAGTTTGGATTCTTTGCCTCTGATCAGACGCACGATATTCGCATGGTGGCGCGCAATAATCAGCACTGCTACAAATAATGATAAATAGAATACCGGTCCCGCGCCGCTTTTCAGGAAAAGCGCGTCTCCGAAAAAGAATACGACGGCAGGCAGCGCGGCGGCGGCAAGGATGGATCCCAGTGAAACGTATTTTGTGAGCAGAACCGTGAGCAGGAAGATGCCGAAGGCAATCAATGTCGGCAGCGGCGCAATAATGATCATTACCGAAAAGGTAGTCAGTACGCCCTTGCCCCCATGAAATCCGAAATATAACGGCCAGTTATGTCCGATTACGGCACACGCGCCTGCGGCACACGCGCCGTGGAGCGCGGCGGAGGCGAACACGCCAAGAAGCAGTTTCCCGAGCAATACGGCTGCGATTCCTTTGCAGAAATCCCCCAGGAATGTAAAAAAAGCTGCTTTTTTTCCATATACGCGCTGCATGT
>CABQCN010000260.1 GCA_902462635.1 uncultured Oscillospiraceae bacterium | reverse complement strand
CATATAAAAACTGAGCGGAACGGAAATAACAAGCGCGCAGGGGCAGGAAATCACCAGGAAGGAAAGCGCCCTGCCGATCCAGTCCGACCAGGCCGCGTGCATCGTAAGCGGCGGAATTACCGCTAACAGCACGGCGCAGAAGACGACGGCCGGCGTATAGATCCGCGCGAATTTTGTAATAAAATTTTCGGATTTCGACTTCCGTTCCGCAGCGTTTTCAACGAGATCCAGAATTTTCGCAACCGTGGAATCCTTATAGGCTTTCGTAACTCGTATTTTTACGGGTTTCCCCACAATAATAGATCCGCTGACGACGGCAGCGCCCGGCGTCAATTCTGCAGGAAGGGATTCCCCGGTCAGCGCCGATGTGTCCGCGGTGCTGACGCCTTCCGCAACGATTCCATCAACCGGCACTTTTTCACCCGGTTTAACCAATAAAATTTCTCCCGGCAGGAGCGCTTCAGGCGCGACTTGCTCATAGGTTCCGGGCTGTCCGGCGATTTCCCTGGCTGCCGTTTCCGGTTTGAGATCCATCAGACTGCCGATCGATTTCCGCGATCTGGCCACGCCGATCGTCTGGAATACCTCTCCGATTTGGAATAAGATCATTACCGCCATGCCTTCCAGATATTCCCCCAGCGCGAACGCGCCGACCGAAGCGATGATCATCAGGAGATTTTCATCGAATAGTTCCCCGCCGAATAAATTGCGGAACGCTTCCGTGAGCGGCTGCAGGCCGATCGCAAGAAACGCAGGAAGATAGAGCATCGCCTGAATCCATCCCGTTTCGACACGGGCAAGCCGGATCACGGCAAAAGCCGCCGCCGCAAGAAAAATCGATATGATTATTTTTACAACCGTATTTTTGACAGTTCCTTCGCCATGGCCGTGCGTATGACCGTGCGTCTGTTTTTCGTGCCCGCGCCGCGCGCCGCAGGCGCATCCGCGTTCTTTGACTGCTTCTTTCATGGTAAAATTCCTCCCGTTCATTCTTCGATATGTTCAAGCCCCTGATTGATAATCGTGCGCACATGCGCGTCCGCAAGTGAATACAGGATGCATTTGCCCTGCCTTCTGTATTTCACCAGGCGGCTTTGTTTCAATACGCGCAGCTGATGAGAAATCGCGCTTTGCGTCATATGCAGCATTTCAGAAATATCCTGTACGCAGAGTTCGCTTTCGAAAAGCGCGTACAGGATGCGGATCCGCGTGGAATCGCCGAATATTTTGAATAGTTCTGCCAGATCGTACAGATCTTCTTCCACAGGCATCATTTCGCAGATCTTTCCGATTTCTTCCTCATGCTCGCTGTTATGCACATGTTTATTTTCGTTTTCCATCTTGAGCCTCCCATTAATCATATATTCATATGAGCAATCATTCATATGATTGAAAATATTATACCAGATACAACACAAATTGCAACAAAAATTTTCGGCCTGTTTTTAATGGTGATGTAAGTGATAATAGATGCCTTTTCGGGCAAGCAGCGTTTCATGCGTACCGCGCTCTTCGATGCCGTTCGCAGTAAGCACTAATATTTCGGAGGCATTCCGGATTGTCGTCAGACGGTGGGCGATCGTAAACGTCGTTCTGCCGTGCGCAAGACGCTCCAGGGAAGCCTGCACGATTTTCTCGCTTTCATTGTCGAGCGCGGAGGTCGCCTCGTCCAGGATCAGGATCGGCGGATTTTTCAGAAATACGCGTGCGATACTGATGCGCTGCTTCTGTCCCCCGGACAATTTGACGCCGCGTTCCCCGACATACGTATCGTAGCCCTCCGGCAATTTTTCAATAAATTCATCGGCGCCTGCGCAGACGGCCGCCGCCCGGATTTCGGCGAAAGAAGCGCCCGGTTTCCCATAAGCGATATTTTCCAGAACGCTGCCGGAAAACAAATAGACATCCTGCTGTACGATGCCGATATTTTCCCGCAGCGAACGGAGCGTGAACGATTTGATATCCCTGCCATCGATGCGGATTTCTCCCTCGTTCAATTCATAAAAACGCGGAATCAGGCTGCACAGCGTGGTTTTACCGCCGCCGGAAGGGCCGACGAGCGCAATACTGTCTCCTTTTTTCACGGAAAGGTTGATATCAGACAGCACGCAGTCCTCCCCATAGCCGAAAGTAACGTGCCGGAATTCGATGTCTCCCTGCACCTCTTTTAATTCTACGGCGCCGGGCGTATCCAGAATATCCGGCTCGATCTCCATGATTTCCGTAAAACGCTCGATTCCCGTCATGCCGCGCTGGAATTGTTCCGTAAATTCAATGATTCTGCGTACCGATGTGAGCAGCGTCGTTACATATAACAGATAGGCAACGTAATCACCGGGATTAATCGACCCATAGATCATAAAAACTGCCCCGATGACAACGACGATAAGATACATCACGCCGTCGAATATGCGCGTCGTCGTCTGGAATGCCGCCATATATTTATAGGCTTTTGCTTTGACGCGGAAGAAATCACCGTTACCCTGCTCGAATTTCCGATTCTCGATCTCCTCATTGGCAAAAGATTTCACGACGCGGATCCCGAGCAGGCTGTCTTCGACACGCGCGTTCAGTTCTCCGCAGCGCTGCCGCTGTTCCTGAAAGGCTGCGCGCATTTTTTTGCGGACCGCCGTCGTGACGAGCAGCATCAGCGGGATCACGGCAAACAGGATCAGCGTCAGCCATACGTTTACCTGGAGAAGAATCACGAAAGAAACCGTGATTTTAATCCCGGCGATAAAAAATTCTTCCGGACAGTGGTGCGCAAATTCCGTGACGTCGAAAAGATCCGTCGTAATCCGCGACATGATCTGACCGACTTTCGCACTGTCATAATAAGTAAAAGAGAGCTTCTGCAGATGCGTAAACATGTCGCGCCGCATGTCCGTTTCGATTTTCGTACCCATGATATGCCCGACGGAAGCCATATAATAATTGGCCGCCGCGTCGATTGCCCGCAGCACGAGATAAAGTGCGCCCAGCGAGAGCACCGTGCGCAGCGCCAGCTTGCTGATATCGTCCATAGCGGTGTTCGTAAAATACTTTATGATAAGCGGAAGTACGAGTTCGCAGATCGTCGTCAGACCCGCGCAGAATAAATCGAACACCATTGTCTTCCAGTATTTTT
>CABQCN010000259.1 GCA_902462635.1 uncultured Oscillospiraceae bacterium | reverse complement strand
TGCCTCCAGCTGCGTTTTGCGCCGCGCTGCCTCTTCCCGCTGATGAAAGACGGTTTCTCTTTGTATCTCGGCTTCTATGCGCAGCTCCAGTTCTGCTTTCAGAGCGGCGGACCGTTCTTTGCCTTTGTCCCGCAGCGCTTCCAGCCGCGCCAATTCTTCCGACGTTTGCGTATATTCCTTTTTTGTGCGTTCCAGCTGCTTATGGATCGTGTCGAGCAAATCGTATCGCGGCAATTTCTCCCGTCCGGAAAGTATTTGCTGCGTAAGCTGATCACGGCGGCTCCGCTTGCTTTCTTCCGCTTGCAAAACGGCGCGTAACCGGTCTGCACGGATAGAACTTTCTTTGAAATCGGCGTGTGCGGCGGTCAGCGCCTTTTTCGTTTTTTCGATTTCTTCCGCCTTCCCAAGCAGATGGTGAATCTCCTCCAGCTGCCGGTCGGCCTCCGCAGCTGCAGCTTGTAATTCCTCTTTCTTCGAAAGATCATACGCTGCGATTCTACCGAGCAGGGTAAGCATTTCTTCCGGCGGAAGGGCGCTCTCTTTTGCTTTATTCAGTTCCGTTTCCAGAACGATGCCTGCTTCGCACTGAACACCGCCGAACTCCCGCCGGATATTGGTTTGCATCGTTTCACATTGCCTGGAGAGCGCTCCGGTTTCTGCTTTGAGGCGTTCCTGAAGCTTCCGGTACGGTTCTGTTTTAAAAATACGGCGAAAAATTTCCATCCTGTCTGTCGTCGACGCAAATAATACTTTTAAAAAATCCCCCTGTGCGATCATTGCGATCTGTGAGAACTGGATGCGGTCGATTCCCAGTATTTCCAGGATTGCGGCCGTTACTTCCTTTGATTTCGTAATAAGTCTGCCATCCGGATACGTCAATTCCGCGTCGGCTTTTTGCATAGCCGTTTTACTGCCGCGCCTGGCGGGACGCTCGTATTCCGGATTGCGCCGGACCGTGTATCGCTCCCCGGCATATTCAAAGGTCAGTATTACCTCGGTGGGCGTTTCGGGCAGGGCGTATTTGGAACGGAGCATCGCAGGCTCCCGCTCTCCGCCGCTGGCTTCGCCATACAACGCATAAGTAATAGCGTCGAAAATCGTCGTTTTCCCAGCGCCGGTATCACCCGTAATCAGATAAAGCCCTCCCGTACCGAGCTTGTCCAGCTCCAGTACGGTCTGCCCCGCGTAAGGGCCGAAGGCGGAAAGAACCAGCCGTACAGGTCTCATGTTTCTTCCTCCCGGATCGTTTCGATCAGACCGGCGGCAAACGAAAGCTGCTCTTCCTGCATGGGCCGGTTATTCTGCTTTTCATACAGTTCCGCAAACAAGGCGAGCGGCGCTTTCTGCACAGCTTCCGCGGCGGTGATCGCGGCGTTGGAACGCGTTCGTTTATTGTCGTAATCCAGCTTCATAATATTCGGATAAATCGAACGCAGCCTCCCGATCGCGTCCGGCTGATCCTCCTCGTCTGTTAAAATCACATGGAGGTAATCCTCCGGGTTGCTGCCGCGATAGAAACTTCTGGAGGTGAGTTCCATATAAGCGCCCCTGATTTCCCGGAATTCCCGCGCGGGAACCAGCGGAACCGTGCGGATCCGGACCGAGCCTTTTTCTTTGCATTCGACGACCGTTACGGACTTTTCCTGGCCGGCCTCCGAAAAGGAATATTTTAACGGCGATCCGCAATACCGGATCGTTTCTTTCCCAATGTTTTGCGGACTGTGGAGGTGCCCTAACGCCACGTAATCAAAGGGTGAAAATATACCGGCATCCACATTGTCGGCGCCGCCGACCGAAATTTCTTCCGAATCGCAGCGCGCCCCGCCGGTGACGAATTGATGCGTCACCAGGATATTCCGTCCCGCGCCGCCGAGCGGAATAGCGGCGACGACTGCTTTTAAAGCGTCCGTATACGAAGCGATTTCCGTCTCCGGGAAAAAGCGGCGGACGTGCGCCGGTTTCACGAAAGGAAGGAGAAAGACGTTTACCGTACCGTATTCGTCGGAAAGGGAGACAGGCGCGATCGTTCCGCTGTAAACGGGCGATAAATGGATTCCGCTGCGCTGCAGCAAGCGGGCCCCGAAGGCGATGCGCTCCGGCGAATCGTGATTGCCGCTGATTACAAATACCTGCAGTCCGCGTTCCGACAAGCGGAACAGAAACTCATCGAACAACTGCACCGCCTCTGCGGGAGGAACCGGCTTGTCATAAACATCCCCTGCAATCAATATGCCATCCGGCGTTTCTTCGTCTGCGATATCAATTATTTTGGAAAGAACAGATCGCTGGTCTTCCAGCATGGAAAATTCATTTACGCGTTTCCCGAGATGAAGGTCGGATAGATGTAAAAACTTCATGGCTGCCTCCGTTTTATTTTTTCTGCACAGATTCTGCAATGCCCTTCATTCCGGACGGCGCAGAATCAATTCCGTATCCTTTGTTTTTCTTTTTTGCTTTGATACATTGCCTCGTCGATGTTTGTCAGAAAGTCCGCGATTGTAATCTTCTCGTCGTCCCGGCAATCAAAACAGCCGGTACTGAATTCGATTTTTTCCTTCTCCGGTTTTCCCGCACAGATTCGTTCTTTTGCCGCAAGAAGCGATTGCGTGACCGCGGAAATGTCCGAGCGCTCCTTTGCGCGCCAGATTAAAATAAATTCGTCGCCCCCGTACCTGGCGGCAATAATATCGCGCCGCTTTATTTGCCGGAGGATTTCGGCTGACAGAAGAAGCGCTTTGTCTCCCATAAGATGTCCGTATTGATCGTTAATCTGTTTTAAATTGTCCAGATCCAGCATCAGCCCGCAAATCGTAAATCCGCACGGATTGGCGAACCACTTCCGCAGCGTTTCGTTCAGCAGTCTTCTGTTTGCCAGACCGGTCAGTTCATCCGTATGGATCATTTGAGTCTGTGAAATCTGAAAAATAATCAATGCCGAAACGGCATACGTACAGATGAGAGAGCACGGCCTGCAGAAAATCTGTATAATCTCGGCGCAGAGCGGCGGCAGCGGGAAGATCAGCAGCGTATAATAATTTCTGCGCTCCAGCCTCTTTTTGTTTTTTATCAATACGGCGTAGACGAGAAGAATACTTAAATAGTTCAGGAGGGTGAAGCACCACATCGCCGCCGGCCGT
>CABQCN010000258.1 GCA_902462635.1 uncultured Oscillospiraceae bacterium | reverse complement strand
CGCGCAGCGGGCTTACCGGCCGGCCGCCCGGTACAAGGTCGAATTTACAATTGAAACGGTTCATTTGCATCGGCGCGAGCACGGCGTGGAAAGCTGCTCGTTTTCTCCAGTCAATGGGGATATTGCTCTCTTCCTGTTCCGCCTGCGTCGGCAGCGGGCGGCCTTCCGCGTCAAACACCTGCGGCCGGTAGAACTGATCGGACCAGTTTTGATCCCATAGCATAAATTCGCATGTAAAATCGTCTTCTACCGGATACGGATGCGGATTGAATACAAGAATTGGAATTTCATCCGCTTCCGCTTTTTCCTGTCCCTTAGCCAGCGCAAAAAACGCGCGCGCTTTGACGCGGCTGACAATTTCCAGACCATGGTCCAAAATGCGCAGCCCCATTTTCTCTGCCGACTGTACGGAAGTGCCTGTCAGGTAATCGTGGAACTGTGCCATCAGCAGATCCCGCAGCGCTTCCTCCAATTCCGGAGCCGGATCCCGTATCAGCCCTTGCGCAAGGGCTGCCGCTGCCATTTTCTCCGTCATAAAATAGGAGCTTTCCAATTGGCGGTATTTTTGTTTTATGCGGATCTGGCTCGTGTAACAGCCGGGCGCCCAGGGATTCAGGTCTCCGCAGTGGCGCGGCAATCTGTTTCCGCTCTGTTTCAATTGCCGGAAATACAGTTCCGGCGTCGACTGCTGCAGCTCTATCTGCGGGAATTCCGCGCGCAGCCGCGCAATGGCTTCGAGATCCGGGCGAGACGCGCCGCCGCCGTGATCTCCCATCCCCCAAAGCAGCAAGGTAAAATCCGCTTCCGGGAAATGTGCGATCAGATTGCGGATCCTCCCCTCTAACTGTCCGAATCCGTTGCCATAACAGTCCGCCCGGAATGCCCGGACAGAAGAGCCGTCGTACCCTACCCATTCATAGACCGCCCCCGGCAGGGAAAGCGTATCCGGCCCCGGCCGGGTATGAATGTAACTGTCATATCCGTTTTTCGTTAAAATCTGTACCAGTCCGCGGCTGTGACCGAAAGAATCGAAATTAATGGCAGTCGTAGGCGCAGCGCCGAATTTTTCCGCAAAATACGTTCTCCCCACGGAAATCTGACGCATAAAACTTTCCCCGGATGGCATATTGCAATCCGGCTGGAGATACCATCCTCCCATAATGTGCCATTTTCCCGCTCGGACCAGCTTTTGGATCCGGGTGAAAAGCGCGGGTTCATATTCTTCCACCCATCGGTACAGCAGCGCCTCGTTATGATTAAATACGTAATCCCCGTATTCCTCACAAAAATCCGCTGCCGTGCGAAACGTCGACACTGCTGCGGCAGCGCCTTCTTCCCATTCCCACTGCCAGGTCGGGTCGATATGTGCATTGCTGATTAAATGAATTCTTTTTTTCATTATGGAAATCTCCCATCCATATCATATTTTACCGTGTAAGCGCAGTATATTATACGGTTCGGATTTTGTAAAGGGCGGAATGCCGTTCCGCCGGTCATTTGTTTGCCGTATCCATAGCCGCGGTAGAATCGTTTACAAATGTATGGTAGAATATCTGCATCAGAAAGAGAAAGGAGACATGGCAATGCTTGACAAAATACCGGATCAAAATGAGATGACGTCATTAATCGGACAGCCTTTATATGACGTATGGCTCAGACTATGTGACAGAATTGAAGAAAACTATGATATGGAGCGTCTTTGGAGCAAAGGCGGTAAAGCCTGGACGTATGAATATAAGTACCGCCGGAGCGGCAAAACGCTTTGTGCGTTATATGCAAGGGAAAACGAGATCGGATTTATGGTTATCTTCGGGAAAGAGGAACAGGCAAAGTTTGAGGAACGCAAAAGCGATTACTCTGAACGGGTCCAAAAAATCTACGACGAAACAAAAACATACCATGATGGAAAATGGCTCATGTTCGAGGCTGTCGACCTTTCTCTGTTCGATGATTTTATAAAGCTATTAAATATAAAAAGAAAACCGAACAGAAAATAACGGATTGCAGGAAGAGGTGGTTTATTTATGGAGCCAATTGAATACGCGAACCTATATGTTGAAAAATATACGAACAGAGCGCATTATGATAATGCAGTACAGAACCGGAAATCAACGGATGTCTTTCTTTCGGTAGTTCCAGAATGCAAGCAGGATTCCGGCGAGGCCGAGTACGGCTCCCACCGCCAGGTATCCGCCGTTGATCGTACCGTCTGCGATAATATCCGCCCCTTCCGTATAACCGAACGGCGTGATATATTTAAGGAATTTTGTTTCCTCTATCAGATTCGCTATAATATTGAGAAAGTAGAGCATCGCGGCAACCCCAAGTCCGATCCCGAGACCTCCGCGCTTGAGAAATGCGGAAATTCCAAATGTGATCGCCGCCACTTCAAGCTGCATCAGGAAAAAAGCAAGAAAGAGTACCGCGAAGGTTTTGGCATCTGCATTTTCACCAATGGCCAGAACAGCCAAAGCCGTAACGGCAATCACCGCAAGATTCAGGAGTACGAGCTGCGCAATCACGCCGCACAGCTTCTCCGCAATAATCCTGGTCCTTGAAACAGGATGCGTCAGCAAAAATTCCGCCGTGTGCGCCTGTTCTTCTTTTGCCAATGCGGAGATTCCCAGCAGTGCTGCAAAGAATGCGCCGCC
Organism: uncultured Oscillospiraceae bacterium; assembly: GCA_902462635.1. GTDB lineage: Bacteria > Bacillota > Clostridia > UBA1212 > UBA1255 > Egerieisoma. Next base: position 487 of record CABQCN010000258.1, on the reverse strand, counting down.
CAAACCTAAAACATTGCCGCACTCTACGCTGAAGAAGCCAATAAATTCTCCGAAATTGACGCGATCCATCCCGAACGCTTGGGAAAAGCTGCCCATATCCGCAAACAGGGAATTGATATCTCCCATCTGGGCGGACATCTCCGGGTAGATCACGATACAAATTCCCAACAGAAAAGAAATAGCGGCCGTCCAAATGATCAGGGACGTTCTGCCCTGCTTTAATTCATGCTTGAAAATGGTCATTGCCCGATTCCTCCTTTGCATAATAATGCATAAATATTTCTTCCAGATCCGGTTCTGCGATGGTAACATCGGTAATAGGAAGCGTAGAAAGAGTATCGAATAAAACGGCAGGCACTCCGCTGTACAGGAAGCTGACCGTATCCGGGGAAATTTTCACGTCCCGGATCCGTTCAAGAGGCGGTGCGGCGGTTACGCCCCGGAGGGTAACCCGCTTCGCGCCGGTATGTCCGAGATCTGCAACACT
>CABQCN010000257.1 GCA_902462635.1 uncultured Oscillospiraceae bacterium | reverse complement strand
GATACGTCGGGTTTCACAAAGGTAAAATCGATTCCCATCTCGCGCATCGTCTTATGAAATAAATTATACGTTCCGCCATAAAGCGCGCTCGAGCATACCACATGGCCGCCCGCCCCGCAAATATTGAATACGGAATAAAAAGACGCCGCCTGCCCCGAAGAAGTCATCACCGCGCCAACGCCGCCTTCCAGATCCGCGATTTTCTTCTCCACGGCATCTACCGTGGGATTCGCAAGCCGCGTATAAAAAAAGCCGTTCGCCTTCAGATCAAATAAATCCCCCATGTTCTCGGCTGTATCATACTTAAAAGTAGTGCTCTGCGCGATCGGAACGACTCTCGGTTCCCCATTCTTCGGTTCGTATCCCGCTTGGACGCATTTTGTGTTGATGTGCATTTTATCCGGCCTCCTTTTGTACAATTTGTTTATTCTTCGTCTTCTTCGTCGTCTTCCTCATCTTCGGTTTCCCGCGCGGCGTATTCATTTAAAACCGCCTGGGCCAGCGCCTGATCCTCCACGAAAGAAAACACCGGCTCGTTCCCCTCGAAAACCGTTTCCATTATTACAATTCCATCTTCCTCGTCCGCATCGTCCGGAGAAGATGGTACCAAAACCGCATAAAGCTTTTCTTCCAGGTCTACGAAATCCAAAAGTTCGAATTCGTATTCGTTGCCCTCGTCATCCGTCAGTGTAAACGTACTGACGCCGTCCTCAAAAAAATCATCGTTTCTGTCGCTGCTCATTATCATTCTCCTTGCTGTTTTGAATTCCTTTTATCAAGATATCCCTGTAAAATAATCATAGCGGCCAGCTTGTCGCTCTCTCCCTTTTGCTTTTGGTGCTTTCCGGATTCGAGCATGAGCCTGTCCGCATATTTCGTCGTAAGCCGTTCGTCCTCAAATACGACCGTAAGATCCGGCGCCGCCGCCCGCAGCGCCTTGGCGAATTTTTCTGTTTTGACGGCACGTTCTCCCCTTGTTCCGTCCAGCTGGGTCGGCATTCCGACCACCAGAATCCGCGCGTTATATTTTTCTTTTAATTTCAGTAATTCGGAGATGGCCTGTCCGCGCCCCTTCGACGCGTCCACTACGCAGATGTCGAATGCAAGCCGGCCGCCCTCGTCGCTTACGGCAACGCCGATTCTGCTGTCGCCGTAATCGATTCCCAATATTCTCATAATTCCTTCTCCGGGTTTCTTTATTCGGAAGTCTCTTCTCCGCCGTCCTTCTCGAGATGCTCGGAAATATAGAAAGAAAACAGTTCCTCTATGATCTCGTCGCGCTCGAGCCGCGTGATCAGAGAACGCGCATTCTTATGGTTCGTGATATACGTCGGATCTCCCGACATAACGTATCCTACCAGCTGGCTCAGGGGATTGTACCCCTTCTCCTTCAGCGCTTTATATACTTCGCTCATAACCTGGCTCATTTCCGACTGCTTGTCGCTCGGAACAACGAAAAGCATTGTATTTTTATCGTTCAAATTGCGTCACCCTTTTTATTTATTTCGACGTTACGAACTGCGCGATTTTTTTCACGAACGCGTCGGCCGTAGCGTCGTCGTCGCAGTGAAGGTCGAGTTCGATCGGCTTTGATAAGTCGAGGGAAAAGATTCCCATGATGGATTTTGCATCTACCGTATATCTTCCCGAAACGAGATCCGCATCGCAGGGAAGCATGTTTATTTCATTTACAAATACCTTCACATCGTCAATGGAGCTTAAAGTGATAAATACCTTTTTCATAAAACAGCATCTCCTTTTTATTTATAAAGCTCTGAAAATCCTTTTACAAAGGCATATGAGCATATGTTTATAGTACCGTTTTCACGCCCGCGTGTCAAGCCGTTTTATACATAAAATTCTCCGAACAGGGAGTCCCCCGGGATTTCGAAATCATCTTTTCCCAGAAACGGGCGCAGCGCTTCCGGCGGAATAATTTCGGCAAAGCGGTTCTGTTCGGATTCTCCGGCGTTTTCGGCCATCTCCACGATTTTTTTCTTGAGATAAGCAATTTCGTATTCATGCGAGGAATTGAAAAAAACATCCGTATACGGAATCAGCGGCTCCATATAATTTTTTTCGCCCCGCCGCACGCCCCGCCACATATCCATCGTCTTGTCAAGCGGCGATGCGCGATGCGCGCCGTCCCGGATCGCGCGCCGCATAAAACGGATCTGGTGCGGTTCTACGAGGTACGCTTTTCCCTCGTATTCCGAAACGTAACTGTCGAACGGACAAATATAGATTTTGAGGCTCGTGTTGAATTTGAGTCCTTCCGTCAGAACGGGATTGAACGCGTGGATTCCCTCCACGATGATCATATCTTTCTCCGTCGACTCCATGAATTTACCGCTATTGATGCGCTTCCCGACGGTAAAATCAAATTTCGGGAGCCGAATGGATTTCCCCTCCGTATATTCTTTCATCTGCCGGCGGAAATATTGCACATCGATGGCCTCGATCGTTTCGTAATCGAATTCGGTGCTTCCCTCCGGTACGATTCCCTTCTCGATCTGGATCCGGTGCGTCGTCTCGATATCGTAATAATAATCATCGAGTGAAATTACGGTGCAATTATAGCCGTCTTCCGCAAGATATTTCGCCAGCAGGTTCGCCGTTGTGGTTTTTCCGGACGAAGAAGGCCCCGTCACCATCAGAAGATCCGTCAGCGATTCCTGATGCGGCGCGTCTTTGACGCGGATCAATTTCAAAAGCGTTTCGAACTGCAGTCGGATTTTTTCTTCGGAGATCCGCACCAGCTCGCCGAAACGCCCTTCCTTAATATATCTGTTTACATTTTTATAATCGTATATCATGAAAATAACCTTACTACGCCTTTCGCAAATGATTTATCTCTTATTATAATACGGAAAATGAATTTCGGCAAATTCCCCGGTCCGCAGAAAAAAGAGCACATTTTTTACACATCTTGTTGTATGCCATGTTGACAACAACAATATATTGTGTTATAGTGCGGGCACAGAGAAGTTTATCGGAGGCGGTATGATCTTGAAAATAGCAGGAATACAGAAGCTCACCTTGCTGGATTACCCGGGGTTCGTAGCTTGTACCGTCTTCACATACGGTTGTAATTTCAGATGTCCGTTCTGCCACAACGCAGACCTCGTCGCCGACAGACG
>CABQCN010000256.1 GCA_902462635.1 uncultured Oscillospiraceae bacterium | reverse complement strand
ATTACGAGGTGATGTCATGAAAAATATAATGAAACATTTACTGACTATTTTTCTTCTTATGATTATTTTTTCTGGCTGCAGTGATCAAAAAGAAGAAAAAACGATGTATTTGAACCTGCCGAAGGAAGAAATTACAGCATTTGAAATGCTTCCGAATAGATTACCACGCTGTAACGGTGCGAAAACCACAGAGAAAAAACTTATTAATGAAATTGTCGATCAATTAAATCAAATCGAATACCGTTATCGCGGCACGGAAAAAGAAGCAATGCTCGGTTATGGATTAAACTGCGAATTTGTAATTACATTTTTAGACGGATCGAAGCAAGAATATCGAATCGATGGAAAAGAAATACAATTTCCGGATGGAACCTGGTGGGAAACGACAGCCTGGAATCCGGATGCCAACTATTTTGCAGATTTGCTAGGGATTAAGCGGTATGCTGAGAGGGGACGGATCTGGGAACCGGATAAAACCGGAATCAAGCTGGAATTTGTTTCGCTTACCCCCGGATCAGGAAGCGGCATGACGGAAGATCGGGAACAAATCGAAGAAATATTGGAAAAATTAAATATGTACGGTTATTATGAATGTCAGGGCTATATATATGATTACGATGAGCCGGAAGGATATTTTGCCGTAACATGTGAGGACGGAAGCGTCCTAAAATATGAATTTACCGGATATTTTGTCCATTGTCCGGATGGGAAATGGCTGGAGGGAATGGATCATTCCTTTCAAATCCTCCATTATCTTTCCCAGAAGCTGGGATTTGAATATAAAGAGCCGGCAGCCGGCTGATTGCATTGCGGCGGTGCTATCTTTTGTATGATCGGAGCAGCGCTTTTTCATCGGGTCCGACGCGGTTGGACTCGATGATTTTTTGGATGGCTTTGTTGAACGTCCAGTCGTCCGCGATGTTTTCCCGGGAGACGGCGCCGAACAGGAAGGCGGAGGTTTCCGCGCGGCATTTGATATAACATTCCGCGAGCAGCCACGCCGTTCCCATCCGCACATAGAACGTATCTTCATAGCGGAAGTCCGGGAGGCGACGGACCGCGGCGCGGCAGGCGTCCAATATCCGTAAAATATGGGGTTCGTCGGTAAAATGCGAAAGCATCAGGACCAGGCAGGTGCGAATCTGCCAGCAGCCGGCAGCGGGAGATTGCAGCAATTCGGCGCGGATTGCACGGAAGAATGAATCGTTCAGAAATTCTTTTTGTTTCAGGCCGGCGCAGAAACAGTCGCAAAGCGCCCAGTTGTCGAGGTATTGTACCTGGGACGATACGAGATCGAAATAAAAAGCATCCGCGCCGCATCCCGCGCTGCGGGCGGCGTCTTGCACCATTTGCGGCGGCATCAGGCCGATCAGAATGCCGCGCAGCATCACTTCCTCATACAGGGCAGGCACTTGCTCCAGAAAACCGGTCCATTCCGCAGCATCGGAGAATTCCCCGGCAAGATCGCGGCCCAGCTTGCGCAGCAAAGGGATGCGAATTCCCAGAAAGCTGTGGATACCCGGCACGAGACGCGCGTGGAACGCCCGGTATTTTTCCTCCGCCATGTCTTCCAGCACGGGACGCAAAGAAACGTAAGAGGGGTTATTCATAAAGCTTGTTTCCTTGAATTTTATATTTGATATCCAATTCCATCGCGGAGCGGATACGCGCTTTAAATACGTCGTTGTAGACTTTGTCCGCAAATTGTTCCGTCAGCTTGCCCTTGCCCCTCATGCGGTTCAATGCAAAATATTCCAGATTCAGCAGCAGAAAGTTGGAATCGGGATACTCGTTGAAACGGACGAGCACGCCCCCGTCGTTCACAAAAATAAAGCGGATCGTACGGGCATTCGCCATTTCTATGTAAGAAATACGAAGATCCAGCGCGTCGTATACATCGTTTTCCGCATATTCTTCGTTGACCTCGTGGTAATTCAATACGGAAACACGCGTAAAACGGCCGCGGACGCCGGTCAGATACCGTTCGCCGTTAAAATCGATCGTCGTATATTCCGGCTTGCCGAATCCGATGGGGACGGCTTTTACCTGCCCGCATTCCTCCGCCTCCCAATACAGCACGGGTTCTTCGCCGTCCGTATCGTAACGGAAAGAAAATCTATGGATTCCCGTAGTATAGTTATTTTGCAGCGCTTGCGTGATCAGCGGCAGCAGGCCTGCGGTAGAAGCCTGCGCCTGCTCCGTAACGCATTGCAGACCGTCGATTGCACGGCAGCATTTTTCCACGGGCAGCTTGCTGCGCCCCATCTTATAAAAGCGCAGATTTTCTTTGGTAGCGCGCAGCCGCTCCGCGGCCTTGGGATCGGGCCGGCAGGGCGCGGAAGGACGGAAGCTTCTGCCGAAATACTTTTTGACCAAACGAAAGAAATTGCTTTGCTGGAACATTTCGTCGTTCCCGGCATTTTCGATAATAATCAGGTCCGTGTCGGGGAAGCAAAGCATATTCTGACCAAACATACCGTTGAATAAATAACAATGCTGCTGGCGTCCGACCCAGACATGATATCCGTAATTAAAGTCTCCGAAATTCTGAGGGGCCGTCGCTTTTTTGGCCGTCGCGGTCTCGATCCATTCCCGCGATAAAAGCTGTCTGCCGTTCCAAACGCCGCCCTGCAGATAGAGCTGGCCGATCTTCGCCAGATCTTCCGGAATGATATAGAGGCCCCAGCCGCCTTTCTCAATGCCGGTGGGAGACAATTCCCAGAAAATATTTTTGATGCCGAGCGGCTCCCAAAGGCGCGGCGTGAGGTATTCCATCAAGCCGGAGCCGGTAACCTTCTTTATGACCGCAGCCAGCATAAAAGAGTTCATACTGTTATAATGGAACGTTTTCCCGGGAGGCGTCAATACAAGAGAATCGAAAAAACCCTTCACCCAATCGGTTTCCGTAACGGAGCCGGCCTCGTTGAACAGGACGCCTGCCGTCATATTCAGAAGATGTTTTACTTTTATTTTTTTATGGGAAGAGATCTGAAAGGGCGTCAGTTCGTCCTTGAAAATATCGACGAGCGTTTCGTCGATCGACAGCATTCCTTCATCCACGAGCATGCCGATTGCCGTGGCCGTAATACTTTTGCTCAGAGAATAGCAAACGTGCGGGATATTCAGGAGATAATCCCCGA
>CABQCN010000255.1 GCA_902462635.1 uncultured Oscillospiraceae bacterium | reverse complement strand
AGCCTCTGCATTATTTTCCGAGCCGATCTTTTTTGTCTCACCTTTACAGTGCTGAAAGAAGTTAATTGCTGAATAGCGATTGGCTTCTTTTGTTTTATCTGCTGCAATGAAGAAATCTCTCCGGAACTTATGCGGCGTCTTTTTTTGCTTGGGACTCCGCGCTCAAAAGTAAAAACGCGGCGCACCGTATTGCCGTGCCTGATATTTGTTTGCGCGTTTTCAAAAATCCTGTATAATAGAACGGCGGGCGGAACTGTGCAGGACGCGCGCGTAAAAAATGGAAACAATAAAGGATTTTACATGCAAAATAATTGGAAACAGAAAATCGGCTTGTTTTTATCGAGCCAGGCCGTATCGCTGTTCGGCTCGTCGTTAGTGCAGTATGCGATTATCTGGCATATTACGCTGACTACGCAGTCCGGGGCGATCACGACAATTGCCACATTATGCGGATTTGTGCCGCAGGTTTTGATCTCTTTGTTTGCCGGCGTATGGGCGGACAAATACAATAAGAAAATGCTGATCATCTTCGCGGATGCATCGATCGCGTTTTCTACCTTAATCATCGCGTTGCTGTTCCTGTTTGGCGTCGATTCCATGTGGCTGCTGTTCTTGGTACTGGGAATCCGTTCCGTCGGCAGCGGCGTCCAGACGCCGACCACGACCTCGTTTATTCCGGAAATCGTTCCTGAGAAGAATCTGATGCGGGTTAACGGGATCAACACGACGATTCAATCTGTGATGATGATCCTGTCCCCGGCCGCCAGCGGCGCGCTGCTGGCGAATGTGGAGCTGGAATATATCCTTTTTATCGACGTGATCACGGCGGTAATCGGTATTTCCGTTTTTTCTTTTGTCAAGGTTGACTATGAAAAGAAAGAAATGGGGAAAATCGACTATTTCGCTTCCATCAAAGAAGGATTTCTTTATATGAAGCATCATAAGCTGATCTCCCGTATGCTCGTCTATCTGATGGTTTTCAATATTCTGATTACGCCCCTTGCGATCCTGACGCCGCTGATGGTAACGAGATCCTTCGGCGCCGACCCATGGTATCTGACGCTGAATGAAATGGTTTTCTTTGTAGGAAATATCCTCGGCGGCGCGCTGATTTCCGCCTGGGGCGGATTTAAAAATAAAATCCGTACGATCGGAACCGGCTGTCTCGTCTGCGGCGTATTTGCCGTGATGCTGGGGCTTCCGTTCCCCTTTGCCGTCTATTTGATCTGGATGGGGCTGACCGGAATTACGATGCCGGTGTTTAACACGCCGTTCATCACCCTGTTTCAGGAAAATGTCGATCCGGATAAACAGGGGAGAGTATTTTCCCTGATTACCGTCATTACCGGAAGTATCATGCCGCTGGCGATGGTTTTGTACGGCCCGCTCGCAGACTATGTGAAGATCGAATCCATTCTGATCGTAACGGGCGTCTTGTTCGTCGCGGGCACCGTGTTCCTGCTTAGGGATAAGGTGATTAAAAATAATTTGCTGGAATTGGAAAAGCGAGAAGACGCATTGTGAAAAAACTGGATTTTGACAGAAGCAGAGCGATATGATACAATTAATAAGTTAATAAGATACTCCCGTCTTGGCGAAGCGTATTGTCGACACGGGAGTTTTTTTATAAAACAATACGAAAAGAAAAAGAGAAAAAGAATGGAATTTCATGAACTGCAAATTAGCTCCAAAATATTGAAAGCGCTGGACGAACAGGGCTTTGAGATCACATCGCCGATACAGGAGCAGGCGATTCCGTCCGTGCTGGAGGGAAAGGATCTGTTAGGCTGTGCGCAGACCGGAAGCGGCAAAACAGCCGCATTTGCGATACCGATTCTGCAAATTTTATCAGAGAAATATGGAGAGAAGAATTCGCATAAAACGATCCGATCCCTGATTTTAACACCGACGCGGGAACTTGCCGTACAAATCGAAGAAAGCTTCCGCGCGTTTGGCAAATATTTGCCGCTGAAATGCGGGTGCGTATTGGGCGGCGTGAATCAGAGGCCGCAGGAGCAGATGCTGACGACCGGAATCGATATTCTGGTAGCGACGCCGGGCCGGCTGAACGATCTGATCCAACAAAAAATCGTAAATCTGTCAAATGTAGAAATACTGGTGCTTGACGAAGCAGACAGAATGCTTGATATGGGATTTTTAAAAGATGTAAAGAAAATCATTTCAAATATAAAACGGCAGAGACAAACCTTGCTTTTCTCGGCGACGATGCCGAAAGAAATTGTCGAACTCATTGATTCTATGCTGCGCGATTATGTCCGGGTCGCTGTGGACCCCGTGTCCTCAACGGTAGATACGATACTACAGAAAGTTTATTTTGTTGACACGCAAAACAAAAAGGCGCTTCTGCTGCGGCTTTTGGAGGAAAACCACATATACAGCGCGCTTGTTTTTACGAGAACGAAACATGGCGCGGATATTCTTGCAAGGTCGCTGACGAAAGCGAATATAACGGCGGAAGCGATTCACGGGAACAAATCGCAGGCAAACCGGCAAAAAGCCTTGAAAAATTTTAAAAACGGTACCACGCAGGTACTGATTGCTACGGATATCGCGGCAAGAGGAATCGATATTCAGGGGCTTGAATACGTTTTCAATTATAATCTGCCTGAGGATGCCGCGATGTACGTGCACCGCATCGGCAGAACCGGCAGAGCGGGACGAAGCGGCACCGCGATTTCATTCTGCAATTTTGAAGAAAAAGCGCTCCTTCGCGACATCGAGAAACTTACCGGCGACAATATTACTTTTATAGAAGATCATCCGTACCCTATGGAAGATTTTACAATCAGAGAAAAACCGCAGCGGGGGCAGCGGCAGGGGAATGACCGAAGAAAAGCGAATCCGCCGAAACGCGTTCAAAAGCGTAACGGGAATTTTGTCAAATAATCATCAGTCCCGACATGATACAGGCGCCGGCGGCGCCGCAGTCCAGCATTTCACGGAGAACGGTTTCTTCCGCGCGGATGCCTCCGATGGCGTAAACGGGGATCCGCACCGCGCCGCAGACTTCCCGGAGAAATCCGGTTCCCCTGGGGGGCTGCCCTTTTTTACAATCCGTTGCGTAGATATGTCCGGCTGTCACATAAGATGCGCCGAGTTCCTGCGCTCTGCGTGCTTCTTCTGCCG